>PHAN01000020.1:38909-55255 GCA_002841695.1 Elusimicrobia bacterium HGW-Elusimicrobia-1
GTCATTCTGAGCGTAGCGAAGAATCTCATAATGCCTCAGGATAAACTCCGCGAAGAATCTCGTTTTCCGACGACCACCCGCAGGGGGAGACCCTTCACTTCGTTCAGGGTGACATTTTGGACACTTTTTCAACTGCCTCAACTTACAAACTTATTTCCTTGTTCATTTCGTCTTCGGGGATTTGCGGAACGTAGGACTCCGCCGTTTCGGCCGAACCGGCGTTGGCGTCGGAGGACGCCGCCGAAGCGGCTTTCTGCGCGAGTTCGCGGCCTTCAAGAACGGCCGAAGAAACAAGCTGGCAGAAAAGCTGTATGGCGCGGATTGCGTCGTCGTTGCCCGGTATGGGGTAATCGATGAGTTCAGGGTCGGTGTTGGTGTCGCAGACGGCTACGGTGGGTATGCCCAGGCGACGGCATTCCGCCACGGCGGTGGCCTCTTCGTGCGGGTCGACTATGAAGACCACGCCGGGGAGTTCTTTCATTTCTTTTATGCCGTCGAGATACTTCTCGAAACGGGCGAGTTCCTTATTTTTGCGCGACGCTTCTTTCTTGGAGAGTTTATCGAGGACTCCGCCGGTTTTCATTCTGTGGAGATCGCCGAACTTGTCGAGCGATTTTTTCAGGGTCTCAAAGTTGGTCAGCGTTCCGCCAAGCCATCTTTCCACCACGTAAAACGACTGGCACTTGGCGGCCTCTTCCTTGACGACGGGAGCGGCCTGCTTTTTTGTTCCCACAAAAAGCACGCTGGAGCCCGCGGCGACGGAATCCTTGACGAATTTAAGGGCCTTTTTGAGCTCCTTAACCGTCTTTTGAAGGTCGATTATGTGGATTGTTTCTTTGCCGCCGGTGAGTTTGCGGGCGCCGAAGATGTATTTTGCCATCTTCGGATTCCAACGCCTTGTCTGATGCCCGAAATGAACTCCCGCTTCCAACAACGACTTCATCGAAAAGTTTGCGACCATCTTTACTGCCTCCCGGGGTTTTTCAGCCGACGGGTCGGACCGCATTGCGGACATCCCGAACGGCGTTTCCTCCGCCGAATCCCGAACGCCCCCGCGTTTTGCGGGGGACCCGTTGACGGGAAATCAGCCGGCGTGTGAAATGGCGGCGTTTTTATCCTTGAGACCGCCGCTGCCTTGATTGACCGGCTTAGCCCTTATTATGGACTTAGTCGGACACTTCGCCTCGCATATGCCGCAGTTATCGCAGGCATCGTACTTCATTGAAGCGAGGTTATCGGAAAGTATTATATCATTTTGAGGGCATTGTTTGACGCATATCCCGCAACCTATGCAACCCGGAGCGCATATACGCCTGACGACGGCTCCCTTGTCCCGCGAGGAACACAGAATGTGATAGCGGTACTTGCACTCGACCAGATGAATAATTTTTTTGGGACAGGTCGCGACGCATAAGCCGCACGAGGTGCATTTTGCTTCGTCTATTACGGGAACTCCGCCCTTTTCGTACGATATCGCCCCGAAAGGACAGATGCGCGCGCAATTACCCAGGCACACACATCCGTAACCGCAGGACTTAGGCCCCCCGAACGCGCCCGAAGCGACGGCGCAGTCCTCTATCCCGTCGTATTTGAATTTATCGGAGCATTTCGGCCCGCCGCCGCAGAATATCACGGCGGTGCGGCGAGACGTATCGGAATGTTCCTTGCCGAGGGCCGCCGATATTTTTTTGTTGGTGTCGGCGTCGGCCACGGGACATTTTCCCGTCTCGGCGAGACCGGCGGCAAGCGCTTCGGCATAACCGGAACAGCCGGCAAATCCGCACGCTCCGCAGTTGGCTCCCGGCAGAAGTTTTATTATCTCTTCTTCGACGGGATTGACGGCCACGGCGAACTTTTTAGCGGCGTAGGCGAGGCCGAATCCCATAAGAAATCCGATACCGCTTAAAAATATAAGCCCGCCGACTATGTTATTCATAATCTGACACCATTTTAAAAACCCGGCTTCTACTTTGTTTGTCATTCCCGCGAAAGCGGGAATCCAGACAACCTCGCCTCCTGATTCTGGATTCCCGATTAAAACTTTCGGGAATGACATACTGAAGCAAGGATAACAGCTTTTTAATTTTTAGCAGCCCTACCTTATTCCGAAAAGTCCGGTGAATCCCATAAAAGACACCGCCATAAGCGACGCGGTAAAAAACACTATGGGATATCCGTCGAGAAACTTAGGAACGGGGGCCGTCTTGATTTTTTCTCTTATTGATGAAAACAGAATTATCGCCAGGGCATAACCGCCGGCCACGCCCCACGTGTAGACGAGCGCTTTTGTCATTGAATATCCGTAGTCAATGTTAAGAAACGCCACCGCAAGTATCGCGCAATTGGTCGTTATCAGCGGAAGATATATCCCCAGCGCCTTGTAGAGCGCCCTGAAATATTTTTTCATCACTATTTCGACGAACTGAACAAGCGAGGCGATTATAAGTATGAATGAAACTGTCCGCAGGAAAACAAGATCGAGGGGTTTGAGTATCAGATGATAAACCGGCCAGGACGCCAGAGTGGCAAGAGTCATTACAAAAAGAACCGCCGCGCTCATACCGAGAGAATTTTTAAGACGGTCGGACACGCCGAAGAAAGAGCAGAGCCCCAGAAAGCGCATAAGGATGATATTATTGACGACGAGCGCGCCGAAGAATATGGCGAATAGTTCGACAAAAGTGTGGTTCATCGTTTTTTATCCCCGTTTTTTTTGGGAAGTTCGTCGAATGAGAAAAGCATTCCGGGCGAAGGCGGCGAGTTTTTTTGCTCGGGCGCCGATGTTTTTGGCTGAGTCGAAGGCACCGGGGAAACGGCGGCGGGCGGCGCGGCGCATGCAACGGTTTCGCGCGTAAAATCCGTCAGGCAGGTCGAGGCCAGCGCGCAGTTTGCGCAGGGCGATATTTTGAACGGAGCGACGCTCTTTTTAACGTACTGCCACACGGAAATCAGAATGCCTATGCCGATGTAAGCGCCCGGGGGCAGCATAAATATCGCGGCGGGACGCGAAAAAAAATGTCCGTAACCGAACACGGTGCCGTTTCCAAGCGCCTCGCGGAAAATTCCCAGTGCCAGTATACCCGCCGTAAAACCCAGACCCATTCCCACTCCGTCGAAGAAAGACGGAACGACGCCGTTTCTGTAAGCGAATGCCTCGGCGCGTCCGAGGATGACGCAGTTAACGACTATAAGAGGAACGAAAACGCCCAGGGAGCGGCTCAACCCCGGGGAATACGCCTGCATAAGGTAGTCGGCCATTGTAACGAATGTTGCGATTATGACTATGAAAACCGGTATGCGTATCTGCGCGGGGATGAGTTTTCTTAACGCGGAGACCATCACGTTCGAGCAGACCAGCACGAACGTGGCCGCAAGTCCCATTCCCAATGCGTCGACGGACGTAGCCGAGCAGGCCAAAACGGGGCAGAGGCCTATCATAAGTATCATTATGGGATTTTCGCGGATGAGCCCGTCGGTAATGAGTTTAAGCATATTTAGTATACCGTGTCAAAAACTTTATTGTCAGCGTCGAAAATCCCCCTCTTTCCCCCTTTTTCAAAGGGGGATAAAGACAGAAACTTGTGCCGCCAATATATTTTCCCTTTTTTCAAAGGGTCCAAAGACAGAACTTGCGTCGACGATATATTTTCCCTTTTTTTCAAAGGGCCTAAAGACAGAACTTGCGTCGACGATATATTTCCCCCTTTTTTCAAAGGGGGATACAGGGGGATTTTACTTACACCTTGGCCTATTTTGAATTCTCCGAAGCCGCCGCCTTTTGCAGAGCGTCGCCGACGGCGGCGGCGACGGCTCTTGAAGTTATCGTCGCTCCCGTGACGGCGTCTATCGCGCCGACGGACGGAGCGTCTTTCTTCAATTTGATTTTATCGGCTTTCTTGCCGGCGTATTGAGCCAGATATTCCGGCGTCAACGCCTTTGTGCCAAGGCCGGGCGTTTCTTTGTGCGAAAGCGCCTTAACGGAAACGACGGCTCCTTTTAGGTCAACGCCCACAATCACCGCGACCTCGCCGCCATATCCCCGACGGGACGAGGAAACCGTTTTGCCGACGACAGTTCCGTCGGAGAGCGCGCCTACGCTTACGCCGTCGCACGGGTCGCGGAAGGATTCCGCCCGCGGCAGGACTTCGCGCTGAAGTTTGACAAGATTGTCCGCGGCGGTTTTTTGGACGGCATCGAATGTGTTTCGGTAAACGAGTGTAAGCAAGGAGGCGGACACAAGACATACCGCAAGAAGAATCGCGCCGTACTTGAAATTACTGTCCTTGCCTGATGTCGGGTTCACTTTGATTTTCCCTTAAAAGAATATCCGAACGGTTTTGGGATGGTGTAGCGGTCTATAAGCGGCACTGTCATATTCATTATGAGTATCGAAAAACAAACGCCTTCCGGGAAACCGCCGCTGAAACGTATCAGAGACGTAAGAATTCCGCAGCCCGCGCCGAAAATAATCATCCCTTTTTTGGTCGTGGGCGCCGTCACGGGATCGGTGGCCATAAAAAACGCGCCGAGAATAAGTCCGCCGGCTAAAATCTGGTAAATCGCGTTCGCGGAATATGCCGCCGAAAATATCGCCACGACGGCGATGTAAACCAGCGGAATTATCATCTTTATCTGCCTGCGGAAAACAAGATATGCCGCGCCCGCAAGAAGCGCTGCGGCCGATGTCTCTGCGAGCGAACCCGCGACGTTGCCAAAAAACAGGTCTCTTAATGCCGGCACGGCTTCGGTGATTTGGTATCTTGCCGCCGCAAGAGGCGTTGCCGCAGTTACGGCGTCCGCCGCGCCGGCGGGCGCAATCCACGATGTCATCTCCGACGGCCACGCTATCTGTAAAAAAGCCCGCGCCGCCAAAGCCGGATTGAACGGATTGTGCCCGATCCCGCCGAAAACCTGCTTTGCGAATATTATCGCGAAAGCCGCTCCGACGGCGGCCTGCCACAAAGGCATCGTCGGAGGCAGGGTCAGCGCCAGCAAAAGTCCCGTTACGACCGCGCTCATATCCGAGATGCCCGACGGCGCTTTTATCACGTATCTCTGCCAGATATATTCCGCCAAAACCGCCGACGCTATCGAAACGGCCATTACCAGCGCGGCGCGGTAGCCGAAAAATCGCACGGCCATAATCGAGGCGGGCGCAAGCGCGATGACGACGTCGGTCATCACTTTGGAAACCGTCATACCGCCGTGAAAGTGGGGCGCGTGCGTTACCGTAAGTTTTGTAAGTTTTATATCGCTCATGATTTTTTGGAGCACAGGTACGACTTGGCCAGCTTAATTTGCGCCACTATCGGGCGGTTCGACGGACATACGTAGGCGCAGCAGCCGCACTCTATGCAGTCGGCGGCGTAATAGTTCGCGGTGTCGTCGTATAATTCTTTTTCGCCAAGCACGCTGAGCATATTGGGCATTAGATTCATGGGGCAGACCATAACGCATTTCGCGCAGCGGATGCAGGGATTAAAATCTCCGGAGCGGGAATCCGACAGAAACAAAACGCCAGATGTGCCCTTTACGACGGGGACTTCCGGCGACGCCTGCGCGAAACCCATCATAGGTCCGCCTACCACGATTTTTTCAAGCGCTCCGTCGAGGCCGCCGGCGGCTTCAAGCAGTTCCGATAACAGCGTTCCGACGCGCGCCAGATAATTTCCCGGCGATTTGGCGGCGTCGCCTGAAACGGTGACCACGCGCTCGTAAAGCGGTTTTCCCTTTTTGATTGCCTCAAAAACCGCGTACGCCGTGGCGACGTTGTGCACGACGCATCCGACCTGAAACGGCAGACCGCCCGTCGGCACCACGCGGCCGGTCACCGCGTATATCAGCTGTTTTTCGGCGCCTTGCGGATACTTGACCGGAAGCGCGGCGACAGTAAGGTTCGGCTCGTTGAAAGCAAGGCCTCTTAATATTTCTATGGCGCGCGGCTTATTGTCCTCGACGGCTATAATCGTCTGATAAGCGTCGATTATGTGCGAAATAATTTTGGCGCCTTCTATGATTTCCTTTGCGCGTTCGCGGACAAGAGCGTCGTCGGAGGTAAGATACGGTTCGCACTCGCAGGCGTTCAAAACCAGAAAATCTATGTCCTTGCCCTTGGGCGGATTTAGTTTTATGTGCGAAGGAAAACACGCCCCGCCAAGCCCGACTATGCCTGCCTCGGCTATGGCGGCGCGAATGTCGTCGCGGGAATGTCTTACGTAATCCGAAAAAACGGTATTCATCGGCGCGGCGGCGTCTTTGCCGTCGGAGTCAATGACGACGGATTCGACCGGTTTAAGCAGCGCCGGATGTTCCCACGCCGTCACGGCCGCAACTTTTCCGGATATACTCGAATGAACGCCCGCCGAAACGTTGCCGCCCGCGTCGGCGATTTTCTGTCCGCGCAGAACGGCCTCTCCGACGGCGACCTTCGGTTTGGCGGCGCAGCCCGGATGCTGCAACATAGGCAGCACCACTCTGCGCGGCGCGCCAAGCGCGATGATTTTTCCGTCGGCGGTCATTTTTCGCTCAGGCGGATGAATTCCGCCGGCGAAAACCGGTTTTTTCTTTTTGATGTTCATCGGATTTAATTTGTATTTGCGGCAAAACAGGTGGGATTATACAATTTCGTTGAGAAAACTGTCAAATGACAGGGGATGTGAATAGTAAATAGTGAATGGAAAATAGTAAAGACAAGGGCGTCTGCGAATGGAAAGCGCGTCGTCGGACAATAGTAAATTCCCCCTTAACAAAGTCGCAGACTTCGTATCCGAAGGCATCGGAGGGAGTACGGGGGTTGTAAAATCGCCGAGTAAAAAACACAACCCCCGTACCCCCTTTTCTAAGGGGGAATTAAAAAGGGACGTATAATTATACGCCCCTACATGACAATGTATGGAATTACTGCGATACATTTATATCGTCAATATAAAACTCGGCGGCGGGAGATGTGGAGAATCCCTCGGCGCGAAGTGTCAGCGTGGCGTTTTGAGACGGTGTTCCGGCGTTGAGGGTGCGGAGTTCCCAAGCGTTTTCAGCCGAGGCCGTCGCGAAGACACTCGTCGGAGAAATGCCTTTTCCAGATAATGTCAATTTCGGTTTTGTCGCCGCGCCGCCATATCCCGAATTGTAACGGATGTAAGCGGTTATAGTCAGAGCCGAACCGCTTTTTACCGGAACGTCCCACTCCCACGAAGCGTCGCCGACGAAGCCGAAAGAATTGGGCCCCGTTCTTGCGGGTTTGCCTTGCGCGGATTTTGATTGAAACGCCCCGGGCTTTGCCCGCCAGGAGTAAATCGCCGACGAACCGATGTTGTCCGCTTTGTCTCTGGCCTTGGCGCGAAAGTAAAAGCGTCCGTTCCTCTTCAGAGATGAAAAAATGTGCTGGGGTTGAGAAGTCCATCCCGAGTCGCTCACGACCGAGCCCAGGTCCGCCACCGTCGATATTTCCACGAGATACGGGTTCGTGTCTTTGAGCCCGCTTTCGCCGTCGCTCGCGCCGAAATACACCGCGATTTGCGCCGTGCCGGGAGACGCAACCGACGATACGTTCACCGACGGCGCAACCGTGTCTTTTATGACGTAATAGCAGGATATTGTCCCGGACGAGGCCGCAAACGCCTTCGGCAAATGGAAAAACAAAAGAGCGAAAACAAAACAAAATGTCATTATGGGCGCACGAAGAAACGAAGCAAGCCCGCCTATTGTGAGATTGCTTCCCCGCCAAGGCTGGGCGGGCTGTCGTTTATCAAGTAGGGGCGTATAATTATACGCCCCTACAACTCCTCGCAATGACAACGGCGGGAAAGGTGACTCACAATGATAATAGTGATTATTTTTTTTCGACATAAAATCGACTCCCGCGTTTTTCTAACTTGCGGCGCCCGGGTTTATCCGGTTCAGCATTATTTTTGAAAGAAACTGCGAGTGTTTCCCCATCAATGAAGCCAGTTTTTTCGTCAGGTTATAAGTATCGGCGTGCCTCGAATGAGCGAGCCATGACGCGACGGTGGCCTCCATTTTTTCCGGGATTATGCCGCCCGCGGCAAACTCGGCGATTTTCTTCTTCATCTTTTTTACGCTGCTCTTTCTTAAAAGCCGGTGCGTCCGCCAGATTCTATAGCCGAGAAAATCGACACCTTGCTTTACAGGGAAAATAGACGACTTTTTATTGAGCGCGAGACGCAAGTCGTCTCTTAAAAAAAATTCAATCTCGTCTTTAACGGCGGCCAGTTTCTTTTTGTCCTCGTCGAGCACGATAAAATCGTCCACATACCTGATATAATGGCGGCAGTGAAGATTATGTTTGACAAAATAATCGAGTTGATTCATATATACATTGGCAAATAACTGGGACGTCAAATTCCCCACGGGAAGTCCGCAATCCGTTTTTCCGACGGCGCAGTGTGAGAAAATAATAGTATCTATCAGAGCGAGCGCTCTTTTATCCGAGATTCTCCGCGCGATTTCGCGCCTTAAAATATTGTGGCTCACCGACGGGAAATAGTTGGCTATGTCGCCCTTAAAGCAATATGCGCCGGCAGAAAGCGACCGGAGAAAATGCGTAAGCCGCCGGACGCCCGAGTGCGTGCCTTTATATTTTCGGCAAGCGTAAGAATCGTAAATGAAAACCTTTTCAAAGATCGGCTCTATCACATTATTCAAGGCGTGCTGAACGATCCTGTCTTTGAACGGTAACGATGAGATTTTCCTCTTTTTAGGCTCATAAACGCTGAAAGTATGATATTTCCCGGGGCGATAAACGCCCTCTTTGATTTCGTTCATAAGTCTCACGAGATTATTCTCAAGATTCGATGTGTAAAAAAGCACGCCTTCCCTGTATCTCTTCTCTTTTCTCGCTTTAAGATAAGCGTCATAGAGATTGCTGAAATCATATATTCCTTCGAAAATATTTTTGTATGTTTTAGGCATTTTTAAATCCCCGGCTATGGCCCTTTTTTCACCAAGATTGTGTAGCGGCGGGATTGCTATCCGCCTAATACGGCGCATAGCAATGCGCCCGCTACAAAATACTTTTTTAGAAGGGCGCGGAGTTCCATCCGCTCGCGGGCGACACGAAGGCCAACGTTCGTGTTGAAGTTAGTCGGCGTCCAGTTGAAGTTGAGCGTGAAGACGCCGCTCTTCGTGTCGTTGTTCCAGTTGCCACTGCGCAAGGCAACGAACGAACCGGCACCCAAAACGAGTCCCGACCTTTCTTGAGACCGGAGCGGAAAAACCCGGGTTTCGACAAGTTCAAGAACTTGACTACTTGCCGAGGTTTTCCTTCTACTTTTTTTGCCTGCCCTTAATGCGCCGGCATATCGGGCCGAACGTCCGCAAAAAGAAACAAACAGGGTCGGAACTCCCGGATGAATCAGTGTTGGCGTCAAACCCTTGGGTTTGGCCGCTCTCACAAAAAACCCTCCGCGCCCTCTTTCCTTTGACGACGTTATCCGTCAGCTCTTTTTCGTCCAACCCCCTATCAATCTGCCTATCTCGCTCAACTTCTGGCAAAAAATCCCGTAACGGGCTACGTTGATATACCTCAAATCAACGGCCAACCGCACAAGAACCCTGGCTTTTTCCAATTCGACATCCAGCAAAAAAAGCGCGCGCTTTTTGCTGGCGAGTTTGTTCGCGGTGACTATCAAATCGATCATTTTCAAAAACGTGTTTTCTATCTGTTGCGCCAGAACGAATCTCTGCGACTTGGGAAAATTGTTCAGGACGGGAAAAGAATATTTGATAAGGTCGTACATTTTCTGAAAAAGAACCAAATCGCCTATCATTTTTATTACTCCGTTCTTGTCATTGCGAGGTCAAGGGCTTGCCCTTGACCGTGGCAATCTCACAATAAGCGAGATTGCTTCGTTGATGGGCGGGCAAGCCCGCCCCTACGCGCCTCGCAATAGCAGGTATGGGCCAAATCCAAAAGTGTAAACAACACGTTAAAATCTAACACTTTTTATGGACCTCTATTTTTTCCGTGATTTTGCCGTCTTCAAAAATAATTACATTTTCGCCGAGCCGAACCATCCTGCCGACATATTTATCGAGACCCGAGTCGGGAAAACCGCAGGACTTTACCGTCTTGGTTTCACCCGAAGGGGAGTTTTCGGTAATCGTCTTCAACTTAAGGTTCAGGGAAGCGGCAAGGCGTTCGGCCTGCTCCTGAAGCAAATAATGGAAGATGCCCCGTCTTATAAGAACGACGAAACCGGGGTTTTCTTTTTTTTGTTTTTCAAATTCCTCTATCATTTTTTCAGAAATCATAATTTTTCTCCGTTCGGGGGGACAAATCCCCCCGAACCCCCCTTATCCCGCTTTCCCCGTATCCACTCGTCCCGACGTTACGTCGGGACTCGGGATTGTGTGCTCGTTCGGTGCAGTTGCTCCGAACTCCGCGCACAAACAGCAACACCAGATAACAGATACCAGATTCACCGCTCGCGGGCGACACGAAGGCCAACGTCCGCGCTGAAGTTAGCCGGCGCCCAGTTGAAGTAGAGCGTGAAGACGCCGCTCCTCGCGACGCTGCCCCAGCCGCCACCGCGCAAGGCAACGAACGAACCGGCAGTTGTAAACCAGTAGCCATCGTTACCGTGGGCAGCGTTCCCCGTGGCATCGCTCGTCGCCGCGATATTATGGGGGCGCAGCGTCGCCTCAGTTCTCTTCGTCAAAATCCTGTTACCGCTCGTCATACCGGCACAAATGTTATATCCGGTATTGAGCAGTATCTCGTAAAAGCCGCTTGCGGGCGTGCCCGATACTGTAAGCGCCGTAGCGGAATTTCCGGTTATCTGAAAAAATGTTCCGTCGGCGGCATAAAGCCAAAAACCGGACCACTGATTCGTGTTCCAGTTTTTCGTTGAGTCCGTAAACGTATTGGAAGTCCCCGTCCCTTTGCCGCATAACGACGAAACCGGGACGGTCGCTATCATAACATGGGCTATGGAATCCCTTATATGAATACCCGCGCTATGCTCCCAGAGATTGCCGTTCATATCGCAAATGCCTGACGAGGTCTTCGGTATTGACCAGTTGTACGACGTGCCGACTTCGGTGCCCGTATAATCGCAATACCAACCCGCATTAAGTCCTTGTCTGTATGTATCTCTTACCCCGTATTGCGTGCCCGCCGTGTCGGCGTCCTGATCGGACGGCGGCGCGACATTGGCGTTATTGCCTCCGGGCCCTCCGTTTCCTATCATCGCCGCGGCGGTGTCGGCTATTACCGCCCACTCTATGGATGTTATGAGATGAAAATCGGCGCCTCTGTTGGAGGCGGCCTTGCGGGCGTTGACGGATGTTATCCATCCCCACGGCACTTTGTTGTAGACGGAAACGCCGGGCGTCGTGCCGGGGTCTACATTGTCTCCTATCGAACCCATCGAAGAAGTCGTGGCGTCCGGCTGAGATGACTCATACTTGTCCACCCAGAAACCTCCCACGGACGCGCCCCAACTCGACGTAAACTCAGGAACATACACCATCACGGACGAATAATGCGGATACCCCGCAGGAAGTGTCCTGTTTTCCCACGCGGCGGGGGACTCGGGAGTCGCGGCTATCGTTACGACTACTTGCTGCTGCTGGTTCCAGCCATTGGTTATGGCCGTCGGGGCGTCAAATTTCAAACCGAAATACTGTGTCGCTCCGCCGGCGAGTTGGTTTGTCATTACTACCGTATTGGTGCTTAACGTTACCGTAGATGACCCGATAAAATATGACATACGAAACTTGTCGGCGGCGGGAGCGGCCCCGGGGGTATGCCAGGCGGTGGACGAAACTTTTATGGTTATGCCCTCATACCAGCCGGAATCGTTCAGGATCCCGAAATAATTGCCGGTCGTAAATGTTGACCCGTTAAGCCCAATGTCTCCTATGTTCCAGGTATTCGTGGTAAGCGACACGGAAAGACCGGCGTAAAGAGGGTGAATGGTAAATAGTGAAAAGAAAATAGTGAATAGTAGCGGTCGCATTGCTATGCGACTGATTTTGCGGGATAGCAATCCCGCCGCTACACCTCGCAATGACAACACAGAAAATATTAAATTAAGTTTCTTCATAAATAAACCTCAATAAACCTCTTGACAAAATTTTTCGTTTTTGTCATAATTGATTTTGTGGAAATTAGGGAAGAACAGTTTGTCTTTCTTTATTCTGATGAAACAAGGGTTCGCCATTTTCACAAGAGAATTAAAAATCGGGTAATTGAATTTGTCGTTCAGCTGGAAATACTGGTTAAGAACAAATGGCAGCCGGTTATTCGGTATGACACCAAACACGGTTTCGCCCACAAGGACATTATTCATCCATCCGGAAAAGTTGAAAAAATACCTTTGCCGGTTCAGAATTTCAATGATGCCCTGACATTCGCGGAGGAAGAATTGCGCGTAGAATGGGAAATATTCAAAATGGCATTTATTAAGGAGTCGCGAGATGAATAAACCGAATTTCTGGGAATTACAACGCAGTATAGGTTTTGAGTTTTCAAGATACATACTTAAACATCCGGAATTCGCAAAACAAATTCCCGCCAATGCCCTGATAGTTTTCCAGATAGAGAATAATCCCGAATTTAATAAACTGGCAATGAAGACGGCAAAGTTAAACAAAGAACCGGGGCAAAAAATATTGACCGTTGAAATAGAAAAGCTACTCCCGCCCTTTGAGACACGGCTTGTCAATCCACATTTAGAATTGTCTTTAATTACCTGATTTTTCACCTTAATCCTCACCACTTAATCCCGCCTTCGCCGCCACCCGCAGGGTGGCAATCTCGAACAACGGATAAACCGCCAGAACTATTTGCGACGGTTTAGAGTCATCGGGAACTTCCGATACGGCCATAACAGCGCAAAAACGTTTTCCGTAATTTTTTTTATCGCGCGGAATTTTCAGATAAACGAAAATATCTTTTTCGGAGTTTGCGGCGACGATTATTTCTTTATACGGTGTCCGCAACCAGCCGACGTCGGGGATTTCTTCGTATCTTCGGGAGTTCCACTTGACTTCGATTTGGGAGGGTTTATGAAATGATATCGCGTATTTGCGGGTTTCATCTCCGGTATTGCGTATTATTATTCTTTCGGCTATGGCCTTGCCGACGTTAATCTCGACGCCGGGAACGACTTCGACGAGTTTTATCACGCTGACGTTGATGTCCAGGCCTCTGGCCCAGAGACGGGAAGCGGGAAGGGTGAAGAGTAAAGAGAAAAAGATAAGCGCGGGGGAGAGGCGGTGTAGCGGGCGAATTGCCATTCGCCCTTTGGATACAGGTTTCACGGGCGGCATAGCAATGCCGCCGCTACACGTATGGCGGATTGTGGACAAAAAAGCAAAAGTCATTGCGAGTCCCGACATGTCGGGACGAAGCGAACCCCATGGTATCCCTCGGTTTACTCGGGACGACGCTCCGCGCCGGGTTGCCTCCCCCGCCAAACAACGGCGGGGTCGCAATGACAGGGGGCGGGGGGAATGACAAGGCAAGAAGCCGAAAAACCGCCCAAGGAGGCCGGAAACGATATTGTAAACGAAACTATAGAGGGCACAAAGGCAGTGGATAGTGGTTAGTGGCGAGTGGTTAGAAAACAAAAAACCCGAGGTTTCAGGCTTCCTCGGGTGTTGGGGTTCGGGTCGTTTTGGGATTACGGCGTTAAAAGCGCGTTCTAATGCTTCATATTGACAGCAGATAGATAGATAGATAGATAGATAGATAGATAAGGAGCGTTTTTCATTTCAGGGCCTTTTTGGGGGCGTTCCCTCGTGGCGCTCGGGACAAGTTTCGGGGCTAAAACCGGAGTGTTTAGGGGCGTTATTTTTGTCATTTTGTGAATCCTGTTTTTCGGGGCGGCCGCAAGGGCACACCTGAAACCAAATCCTGACAACGACAAACGGACTTAATGACGACAACGGCGGATACATCCTCCCCGTTATGTCCGTAATGATACAAAAAAGTTGTTACGAAGTTGTTACGATGGGAAGGACAGTGAATCGAAAAAAAATCCCCCCTGCGGCCTTTTTCAGTAACTCTGCTTTGAACGGTCGAGACGGCGGCGGTTCATCTCCTCTTCGCGGTGACGGAGGTTTTCAAGCGCCTCTGCGAGCTGGCCCGACACCGAAGACAGAAGCAACAGATTGGCGTTCGAGAAAGTCACACGGGCGTTATTTGTCCACAGAAGTGTAAATCCCGACGGCAGCGAAGATGACGCCGCTTCGCCCTGTGGTCTGAAAATGCCCGTGGCGGCAAACGCGCCGGAAAAATCAGGAAGTTTCACCCCCGCGGAATTGCACGCGCCCGACAATCCGGAAGACGACGACGCGATTTTTGCGACGAAGGGCGACGCGGCGGGAATTTCGGGCAATCCCGGGCTTTCAAACTCTTCGTTGAACTCATTATATATATAGACGGCCGATTTCGCGGCGGCGGGTATGGCTACCAGCAGTTCTTCGGCCACGGCGGTCGATATTTCGCCGAGGGATTTTCCCGACGCTATCGCGCGGCCGGTCTCGTGAATAGTGGCGAGTTCCCTCGACGTCTGCTCCAGACGATCCATCGCCACCTGAAGAAGTCCCGAAAATATTTTGAGACCCTCCGACGGATGCTTCGAGACGATATCGGCGAACTTGTCGCGCGGGAGACGCCAGAGCGCCGAGTCGGCGCGGGCGTGCGCGGCGGCGATGCGCGGAGAATCCGAGAAAAAAGCCATCTCGCCGAAGAGCGCCCCGTCTTTTATCACGGCAAGGAGTTTTCGCCGGCCGGCCTTGAGATTTTTGGATATGACCACTTCGCCTTTTTCAACGATGTAAAAACTGTCGGCGACCGCGCCTTCCTCGAAAATGATTCCGCCCTCGCCTATGTCGACCTTTTCCATTTCGGCGGACACAATGTCGAGAACGTTCGCGGGAATGCCGGAAAATATGCTGTTATTTTTAAGCAGGTCGCGTTTATCCATAAATTATCCTCGTTAAAAATTCGTTCCGCCTTGGCGGACAGAATCAAATACGGGCAGGGACGAGCCCCCGTATCAAGTACGGGGCAGGATCTGCCGCTACATTAAAAATTAGTTCCGCCGCTGCGGATGAATTCGGGGTTGTGCGCTTTCGAGACGGCGTCTTCCATAGTTATCTCGCCGGCGCGCAGCAGATTAAGAAGCGCCCTGTCGAGCGAAATCATTCCGTGCTTGGCTCCCGTTTCTATGGCCGAATATATCTGATGTGTTTTTCCCTCTCTTATGAGGTTCGCTATGGCGGGAGTTACGTTCATAATTTCCCTTGCGGCAACGCGGCCGACGCCCGAAGCGCGCGGAAGAAGAACCTGCGATACCACACCTTTGAGGGTAACCGACAACTGCACGCGCACCTGCTGTTGCTGATGGGGCGGGAACACGTCGATTATCCTGTCGACTGTCTGCGCCGCATCCGTAGTGTGCAATGTGCCGAAGGCAAGGTGACCGGTTTCGGAAATGGTCAACGCCGCGCCGATGGTTTCAAGGTCTCTCATCTCTCCGATAAGAACTACGTCGGGATCCTGCCGGAGCGCGTATTTAAGCGCGTTGGTGAAAGATTTCGTCTGCTGGCCGACCTCGCGCTGACGCACAATACAGTTTTGTCCTTCGTAAACGAATTCTATGGGATCTTCTATCGTCAGAATATGTTCGTGGCGTTTCTGATTTATGAGGTTTATGAGGCAGGCAAGTGTGGTTGATTTTCCGGAACCCGTGGGACCCGTGACGAGCACAAGCCCGCGCGGAATGTCGGCGAACTGAAGTATCGACGGAGGAAGTCCGAGATCCTGCGGCGTCGGAATCTTCGAGGAGATAACGCGCAGAACCGCCTCCATGCCGTTTTTCTGGTAAAAAGCGTTCACGCGGAAACGGCTTACCCCCGGGATGGAGAACGAGCAGTCCAATTCCCATTTTTCCTCGATTTGCGCGCGCTGGGCGTCGTAGAGAATAGAATAAATCAGACGCTTGGATTCTTCGGCCATTATGACCGGAAATCCATCCAGCGGCTTAACGTGTCCGCGTTCTCTTATCATAGGCGGTTTTCCGACGACAATATGTATGTCGGAAGCGCCCATATCCACGGCTTTCTTGAGAATCTCCACCATATCCATAAATATCTCCGGTGCGGGCCTGCCTGGCTTTACGGCCGTCGAGGCGAAGTATATTTCTTTTTTGAGCAAAGTGTCAAATTTTGTATAAGGAGATTGTTGATAAACCCCGTTATTTGTCATTCTGAGTCCTTCGGCGGCGTCATTATGAGCCCTTCGGCAAGCGTCATTCTGAGCGAAGCGAAGAATCTCATAATGCCTCAGGATAAACTCCGCGAAGAATCTCATACTC
>PHAN01000021.1:0-53695 GCA_002841695.1 Elusimicrobia bacterium HGW-Elusimicrobia-1
GTTTCTGCTGTCCAACTGTGACCGAACAGACGCTTTTACTAATCACTATTCACTTCTTTTTATTTCACTGACCACTGCCGTTATTATACAGGTCAAACTATGAATTTGTCAAGAGATCTGTACGAAACCGCCTCGGCAACGTGACGCGGCTCAATGTCCGCTGAGGCGGCCAGATCGGCGATGGTTCGGGCGACTTTTACCACCTTGTCGCATCCCCTTGCGGAAAGTCCGAGTTTCTCGACGGCGGCAAGAAGCAAACGCTCGGATTCAGGCGACATTCTGCAATGTTTTTTGACAAGGCGCGGGGAAAGCGCGGCATTGGTCTGCGCGCCGGCGCCGTTGCGTTTGCGCTGAACATCGCGGGCGGCGGCAACCCTTTGCCTTATCTGAGCCGACATTTCGGACGGCGCCGCGTCGGAGCGGATTGAAAGCATTTCGGATGATTTTATGGCCGGCACCTCCACGTGTATATCTATTCTGTCCAATAGCGGCCCTGAAATTTTCGATAAATATTTTCTTATCTGATACGGCGTGCAGACGCACTCTTTGTCCGGATGTCCGTAGTTTCCGCATGGACACGGATTCATGGCCGCCACAAACATAAAAGCCGCCGGAAAACTAAGGGTGCTTTTCGCGCGGGCGATGGTGACGCGCCGGTCTTCGAGGGGCCCTCTGAGAGATTCCAGCACGTTGCGGTCGAACTCGGGAAGCTCGTCGAGAAAAAGCACTCCGCGATGAGCCAGAGAGACCTCGCCGGGCCGCGGCACCGTGCCGCCTCCGATAAGGGCCGCGTCGGATACTGTATGATGAGGAGAGCGGAAGGGCCGTCGCTTGATGAGGCCGGTTTTCGACAACACTCCCGACACCGAATGAATTTTAGTAATCTCCACCGCCTCGTCGTAGGAAGGCAGCGGAAGTATGGTCGCCATGCGACGGGCGAGCATCGTCTTGCCCGAGCCCGGCGGGCCAATCATAAGCATGTTATGTCCGCCCGCCACGGCGACTTCGACGGCCCGTTTGGCGTAACCCTGCCCCTTGACGTCGCAAAAATCGGCTTCATGTTCGGCGCCGCTGTCGGGCAATGAAAACGCTTCGCGCAGCGTCGGCTCAATGATTTTTTTTCCGGACAGAAACTCCGCGGCGTCGCGCAGAGAATCGGCGCCTATTATCTTTATGTCCTCGACAAGAGCCGCCTCGGCGGCGTTGGCCGTCGGCACGACAAAATAACGCGAGCCGCGTTTTTTAAGGGCCAGCGCCATAGGCAATACACCCCGCACGGGCCTGAGCCGTCCGTCGAGCGCGAGTTCGCCTATCACGGCGATGTCGTCGAGGCAGGCGGGCGCGGACGCGACGGCGAAAGCTCCTTCGGCCGCAAGAATGCCCAGCGCTATGGGCAAATCGAATATCGCTCCTTCTTTTTTTATGGAAGCCGGCGCAAGATTGACGGTGATTTTTCTGACGGGGAAATTAAATCCGGAGTTTCTGAGCGCGGCGGTCACGCGCTCTTTTGATTCTCTTACGGCCGCGTCGGGCAGCCCGACAGTGGCGTAAACCGGAAAGCCCGGCGCGAGATCGACTTCGACCGTAACGATGTAGCCGTCGATTCCTTCGACGGCGCAGGAGAGTATTTTTGAAAGCAATGCGGGGCCCCTTGCCGCGCGGCGCGGCCCGGCGATACGCAACCCGCATACGCGCCAAGGCCGAAAGACCGTGCGACGATGTATGTTTGTCCCCGCTGCTTAAAATAAATATTACGATTGCCTTTTGTAAAGAAAGTGATTAGTGGATAGTGAATAGTGGCTAGTCCGTTTCTGCTGTCCAACTGTGACCGAACAGACGCTTTTACAGCCGGCAGAGATTAAAAAGCGTTTTTGAAATGCTCTATGCCTTCGGGCGAAACGCCTATTACGTCGAACCGCATATAAGCGTCGAAAAGTTTGTTTCTCTCCACAAAATACCATGCGGCCTTTTTTATACGCTCTATTTTAGAACGTGTCACAAACTCGTGAGGCGCGCCATGGCCGCGACTCGAGCGATATTTCACCTCGACGAATACAAGCGTGTCTCCGTCGAGAGCGACGATGTCTATCTCGCCATGCCGGGTACGAAAGTTTTTGGCGGCTAGACGCATTCCGAGGCCTTCCAGATAACCCGCAGCAACGGCTTCGCCGCGCGCGCCACTTTCCGCGCGCGTGCCGCTGTTGTCGGACATTTTAGGATTTTTCCCCGTCAATCGACTTCCCCCCGTCCCCGAAACTTAAACAATATTCTTGATGAACGACTTTCTGTGCAGCGGGCAGGCGCCCAGTTTTTTTATTGCCGCTATATGCGCCCGCGTGCCGTAGCCCTTGTGCGCGGCAAAACCATATTCCGGATATTTTGCGTCGAGCCGTCTCATTATTCTGTCTCTGGTGACTTTGGCGACGATCGACGCGGCCGCCACGCAAGCCGATTTTCCGTCGCCGCCGATCAAAGTTTTTTGATTCCGGCCGAGACGGGGGATTTCGAGATTTCCGTCGAAAACAATCAGACGAGCGGCGCGACGTCCCAGTTTTTTTTCAAGACCGCGGACAGCTTTGCGGCAGGCCGCGAATGTGGCCTTCAAAATACCCTCTCTATCGACGAAGGCGCGCGAAGATGAAGCCGCGCAAAAAGCCAAAGCGCGCCGTGATATGAGGCAGAAAAGCTCCTCGCGGCGGCGCGGCGAAAGTTTTTTGGAATCGTTTATCCCCCGAATAGAACGTTTGTTATCGAGCGCCACGGCAGCGGCCACAACCGGACCGGCCAGAGGCCCCCGCCCCGCCTCGTCGACCCCCACAAGCGCGACACCCTCCGCGCGCGAAAGCGCGCGGTCGAAAGCATACAACATCGAAAATCTGTCCGTAAAATACTGTCCCGATTTATCCGGCGAATGCCGATACCGGTTTTATTTTTTCTCCGCGTCGGCGGAGGCGGGCGTCTCGGATTTCGCGGTTTCCGGCTCGACGGGAGATAGCGGCGCTTCCTCTGCCGCCGCGCCTTCGGCCGCTCCCGCGGCTGCAAATTTATCCTCGGTAATTCTGGCCGATTTTCCGGCCAAGTCGCGAAGATAATACAGTTTAGCCCGGCGAACTTTGCCTGATTTTACGAGTTCGATTTTATTGATAAGCGGGGATTTCATCGGGAAAATCCTCTCCACGCCGACGCCGAAAGAATTTTTTCTGACGGTGAAAGTGCGGGAAACGCCCGAGCCCTTTATCCTTATGACAACGCCCTCAAACACCTGGATTCTGTGGCTATCGCCCTCTTTAATTTTGAAATGAACTTTAATCTGGTCGCCGTAGGAAAAAGTTCCCGCGGCAGGTTTTGCTTTGGCTGCAGTTGTCATATTCATATTCTCCTTGATGAAAAACCGGTTATCGTTTTTTTAATAAATCCGGACGCTTTTTGCGGGTGGCGGCAAGAGCCATTCCGCCGCGCCATTTTTCTATTTGCGCGTGATCGCCGCTCAATACGGCTTCCGGAACTTCACGGCCGCGCCACACGCGCGGTCTTGTATAATGAGGACAGTCGAGCATCCCCGAAAAAAAAGAGTCGTTTTCCACGGAAGCGGTTTCTTTGACCACTCCGCCCGACAGACGGGCAACGGCGTCGGCAAGGGCCATCGCCGGAATTTCTCCGCCGGTCAAAACAAAATCGCCCAGCGAAATTTCTTCGTCGACAAAATCCATTATTCTTTCGTCGACGCCTTCATAGCGCCCGCATATAAGAACGACTTTTTTATAACACGCCAGGCGGCGGGCGCAGGCGTGATCTAATCTTGACCCCTGGGGCGACATCAATATTACGCGACAACCGTCGGAAATGCGGGGCGCCGTGGCGGTTTTTCTGAAACGCGCGGGCAATGATTTTTTCAGAGCCAGATAAATCGGCTCGGCTTTCATCACCATCCCGGGGCCGCCGCCGAAAGGTCTATCGTCGGTAATACGGTGACGATCGCGGGTAAAATCTCTCAGATTGACGATATTGATATTTATGTTGCCGCGCTTTACGGCTCTGGCTATTACGCCGTCGGCCAGAAAGCCCTCGAAATAGCCGGGAAAAAGAGTAAGAATATCAAAGATCATAGCTTATTCGGCCGTAAACGGCGGGCGGGTTATGATTCAAAAATACGACTGATTTTACATTATTTGATTTTTTGTGTCAAGTTATATATATTACTTACCGACGTACAAAATGAAACACGGGCGGCCGCGCCGGAAGTCCGCGCCGATAACATTAAATGGCTCAATACACAGAATAGTCACAGCGCCGACTATGTATATTTTAATATTCGCTTCTTCCTTTATATTCTACATTTTACACATGGCTCCGTCGGTAACGGTGGGCGACGCCGGCGAATTTATCACCGCATCCGCCGTCCTTGGGATAGCTCACGCGCCGGGGTACCCGCTTTTTTCTCTTTTGGGCAAAATCGCCGTTCTGCTGGTGCCGTGGGGGAGCGTCGCTTTCAGGGTGAATATCCTGAGCGCAGCGGCGGGCGCGGCGGCAGTGGCGATGGTCTACGGCCTCATCAAGGACAATCTGCCGCCGTACGGACGGCGCGGCGACGTCCCGACGGCGACGGCGGCCGCGGCGTTGTTCGCCGTATCGATTGCTGTCGCGCGCTCGGCCGCCCAGACGGAGGTTTTTACGCTCAACGCGCTGTTTGTCGCGGCGATGGCGCGGGCAATTCTTGCTTTCATCCGACGATATTCGACCTGTATCGAACCGCTTCGGGCGAAGGCCTTCGGACTGCTGTATCTGGCGGCGTTAATCTTCGGCCTGGCGGCGGCCAACCATCAGACGGCGGTACTTCTGCTTCCGGCGACGGCCTGGCTGCTTTATCCGCTGCGTCGGGAAGTCGTCAAACGCTTTGCGGCCGTCGCGGCGTTCGCGCTTCTGGGATTTTCCGTCAACTTTTACCTGCCGATAAGAGCCGCCGCCGGGCCGCCGCTGAACGTCGGCAATCCGTCCTCGCCGCACAACTTCATACGCGTGCTCCGTCGCGCCGATTACGGCACGCTCAAACTCACCGCGGGAGACAAGCCCGGATATTCGGCGGAAATCGTCGCGAAACAGGCGGCGCGGGCCGTCGCCGGCGTATCGAGAGAGTTTACGTCGGCGGGAGCCGTCCTTATAGCTATCGGCGCGTGGGCTGTCGCCGCCGGAAAAATCGCCGGATTATCGACGATGACGGGCGGTTTCTGGCTTATTTTCTATCTTTTTTCCGTGCCGTTTTTTATCTTTATGGGCAACCTTCCGTTCAATCCGGAATCCGAGGGAATACTCGAACGCTTTTATGTGATGGGGAATATCCCGCTTGTTTTTCTTTTGGCCTGCGGAGCCGTAACATTGCGGAATAAAATTACGCAAACAATAAACCGCGAAAAAAAACTTTCGGACGTCGCCGGAGCCGCTGCGGTTAACGCCTCAAGCGCGGCGCTATACGTCGCGGCCGCCGGACTTTTCATTCTGGCCGTCTCAAACGCGGCGGCGCGCAGAAAAGAATTCGACTGGCGGCTGAATTTTCTGGCGCACGACTATGGCCGGAACGTTCTTAAAAGCGTGGCGACGGGCGGCGTACTTTTTATGGACGGGGGCGACGACACATTTTACACTACCGCGTATTTCGTCAACGCCGAAAAAATTCGCGGAGACGTGTCTTTGTTCGACAGAGGCGGCGTGGTTTTCAAGCCGCCTTACGGAGACGACTTCCGGCGGCTGTCGCGGGAGGACAAGGACATAAGAAGACGCTTTACAGAATCCGGCATAGCCCGGACGCGGCCGGTTTTTTTCTCGACGTTCAACAAAGATGTTATGGGCGCCGGCGGCGTCCATCAGACGGGCATTTTGTATCGCGCCAGCGACGGAACGCCGCCGGCGGTTAAGCGTTCTCTCGACGGACGCCGCGAGACGTTTTTTGCCTTTTACTCTCTTAGAAATATTTTCGACGACTTCGGCGACCACCGCTCGCGGGCTCTTCAGCCGATATACGCTTTTATGGAGGCCACCGCCGCGGCCGATTCCTCGGAATCGCTGTCGGGCGGCGATAAAAAAAGAGCGTCCGTCAAGGCGGCCGGCATTCTTGATTATTCACTTAAAAGATGGCCCGACATTTCGTGGCTGGCCGTAAACTCGGCCATAGAGTCCGAGCAAATCGCCTATAAACTTTTTATCGACGGAGATATAGACGGAGCCAGACGAATTTATGAAATGACCGTGCGCCACAATCCCGAAAATTACTCGGCCTGGACCAATCTGGGCGTCGTATTTGAAAGGATGGGCGCCGACGGCAAAGCGCTGGAATGTTACGAGCGGGCTTACAGAGCCAATCCGCGGCATTCCGCGGCCTACTATAATTCGGCGGTGATTTACTGGAAACGCGGGGAGTGGAAAAGGGTCGCGGAGTTTTTCGGGAAAGTGACGGAGATTGAACCCGCCAACGAGCGGGCGCGGGGTTATCTTGAAGACGCGCGAAAAAATATGCGGTGAGCGGGCGGCTTCGGCAATAGTCAGTGGGATTTACTTCAACAACTCTTTTAGCATCGCGTTGACGGCGGACGGATTGGCGCGTCCGAGCGACTTTTTCATTACCGCTCCGACGAGAGACCCGATGGCCCGTTCCTTGCCCGCGCGATATTCTTCCGCGGCTTTGGCGTTCTCGGCGACGGCCTCGGCGCAATAGCGTTTTATGGCGGACTCGTCGGTGAGCTGCGAAAGATTTTTCTCTTTTATAATATCGGCCACCGCCTTGCCGCGCGAAGCGCCGACAACTTCCTCGAAAACGGTTTTTGCGGCCTTGCCCGATATGGCGTTCGTCGATATCAAACCAACAATTTCGGCGATAGTCGCGGGGCTTATCAAATCATCGTACCGCTCGCGTATTTTTTCTGAATCCGCGTTGAATCTGCCGAGCATCTCGTTAATTATCCAGTTGGCGAGAATTTTATAAGTTTCGGTTTTCTTGACGGACAGCGCCGCCGCCGAGGCCTCGAAATAATCCGCAAGGCGCCGAGAGGAAGTCAAAACTCCCGCGTCGTAATCCGAAAGTCCGTAGCCGGAAACAAAACGTCCGAGGCGGGCCGCCGGAAGTTCGGCCACCTGCGTTTTCACCCTCGACAAAAACTCTTCTGAAATCTCAAGCGGCGGAAGGTCGGGCTCCGGAAAATACCGGTAGTCGTTGGCCTCTTCCTTGGTGCGCATGGGCCGCGACCGGCGGGCGGCCGGATCCCACAGGCGCGTCTCCTGAACTATCTTGCCGCCCGACGAAACAACCTCAATCTGTCTGAGGATTTCATATTCCAGGGCGTCGCGCACGCCTTTTGTGCTGTTCATATTTTTAAGTTCCGTCTTGACTCCGAGCGCCGTTTGTCCCACGGGTCGCACCGACACGTTGGCGTCGCAGCGGAACTTGCCTTCTTCCATATTGCAATCGGAAACGCCGGTGTATTCAAGTATGGCCTTAAGCGCGTTAAGATAAAGCCACGCTTCCTGCGGACTTGAAATATCCGGCTCCGTTACAATCTCCATAAGCGGAATGCCGGCCCTATTATAATCGACCAGCGTGTGGTCGAGTTCGCGCGAACCCACCGCGTGCAGAAGTTTTCCGGCGTCTTCTTCAAGGTGAATTCTCTTTATCCTGATTTTTTTCGACGGAGACGCCGCGTCTCCGGATATATCGAGCGCGCCGTCCTCGGCGATCGGGAGTTCATACTGCGATATCTGAAAATTTTTCGGAAGGTCCGGATAAAAATAATGCTTTCTTGCGAAAACAGAGCGGCGGTTTATGCGACAGCCCAGAGCCAGCGCCGCGCGCGTCAGAAGCTCTACGGCCGGAGAGTTCAAGACCGGCAGAACGCCCGGCTGCCCCGTGCATACCGGACAGATGTTGGTGTTGGGCGGAGTGTCGAATTCCGTCGAGCACGCGCAGAAGGCCTTGCTTAGGGTTTTAAGGTGCGAGTGGACTTCAAGTCCTATGACGGCTTCGTAGTTTGCGCTCATTTTTTGGATTCTTTCCGGGACTTATTTATTCTTACGGAGACCGGGCGGCCGTCCGAGGCGAATCTGTACTCGACTTCGCCGGGCTTAAGCATTCCGAGTTCTCTGCGGACCGACGCCGAATAGTATGCGTCGTCGGTTTCAAGCAGTTTTATCTCGGCTGCCAGCCGCGTGTTTTCCCGCCGGAGCGCGGAAATCTTTCCGAGCACTTTCCTTCGCCCTATTTCCTGGCGGATGAGCCGGCGCGCGTTGGGATTTATCACCAGATAGACCAGCGCCGCGGCGATTACAACCTTGCGTATCGTCGACGGCCGGATCTTCATTTTTATTTTTTACGCGCGAATGCGGAAACCCCCGGATACGATGCCTTGCCGCCCAGTTTTTCTTCGATGACGAGCAGCCGGTTATATTTGCATACTCTGTCGGTGCGCGACGCCGAACCGGTTTTTATCTGTCCGGTGTTTAACGCTACCGCGAGATCGGCGATGAACGCGTCTTCCGTCTCGCCGGAGCGGTGGCTGATTACCGCGGTATAGCCCGACTTGAATGCCAGATTTATGCACTCCACCGTCTCGGTGAGCGTGCCTATCTGGTTTAGTTTTATGAGGATGGAGTTGCCGATGCCTTTTTTGATGCCTTCGGCGAATATTTTTGGGTTGGTCACAAAAATATCGTCGCCGACAAGCTGTATTTTCGAGCCGAGATTGTCGGTGAGTTTTTTCCAGCCGTCCCAATCTTGCTCGGAGAGTCCGTCTTCAATGGATACTATGGGATATTTGGACACGAGGTCCGAGTAAAAACCTATCATAGCGTCGGACGATTTTTTCTTGTCCTGTTTTTCTCCGTCGAGCGTATAGGTTCCGGATTCGTAAAACTCGCTGGCTGCGGGATCCAACGCTATGAAAATGTCCTTGCCGGGGACGTATCCCGCTTTTTTTATCGCCTCTATTATTACTTCCAGCGCCTCCTCGTTGGAACCCAGATTCGGAGCGAAACCGCCTTCGTCTCCGACGGAAGTGGCGTAGCCGCGCGCTTTAAGAACGCTTTTTAGATTATGAAACACCTCGGCGCCGGCGCGCAATGCCTCTCTGAAATTGGGGAGGCCCGCGGGCGCGACCATAAACTCCTGAAGGTCCACATTATTGTCGGCGTGGGCTCCTCCGTTGATTATGTTCATCATCGGAACGGGTATCTTAAAGGCGTCCTGCTTTATTCCGTAAGATTCTCTTATGTAGAGGTAAAGCGGCATTTTTTTCGACGAGGCGGCGGCGCGGGCCGCGGCCAAAGACACACCCAGAATTGCGTTGGCGCCGAGATTCGACTTAAAGTCCGTTCCGTCGAGGGAGAGCATTTTGCCGTCGATACTCTGCTGGTCGAAAACATTCATCCCGGCGACGGCCGGAGCGATTTTTTCATTTACGTTGACAACGGCTTTAAGAACTCCCTTGCCGAGATAGCGTTTTTTGTCGCCGTCTCTTAATTCAAGCGCTTCCCTTTCGCCGGTAGACGCTCCGGAAGGCACGGCCGCGGCCTCCACGGTGCCGTCGCTTAACGATACTTCCACGCGGACGGTGGGATTGCCTCTGGAATCGAGTATTTCGGACGCTTTTACGGACTGGATTTTAGACATGATTTTCTCCTTATACGGTTAACCGCGGAAAGATTTTGTTTTGGAGGCGGGCGTATTGCGCGTGCCTGCTCTGCTTCCGGCAAAGATTCTATCAAATGGCCGCGATATTTTAAAAAACCCAGTCGGCGGCGGCAACGGCTTCGTCTATCGCGCCCGTCAGCCGCGCTGACGATTTTTCGTCCATATTCAGGGCGCCGCGGCGCAGGGCGTCGCGCATATTTTTAAGCTCTCTCAGCGCCTCCCTGCGGACTTTCGGCGAAGGATCGCGCCAGAGCGAGATGAGCATATCGAGAGTTTCGGGGAATGCCAGGCGGGAAAGCGCCCGGGCTATATTGGAGCGTATAAGCGGGTTGCCGTTTGAAACCATCTCCCTCAAAAAACTCATACAACCCGAACCCGATACCGAGTGAAGTTCTTTCGCCTGCGCCGCTATTCTCTCCCTGGCGGCTTCAAGAGCCGCCGAAGAATCCTCGTCGATATAAGTGGCGTCGCCTATCTTTTCTAAGACCTTGGCCCGATGTCCGTGCAGAACGGAGGTCTGCTTGCTCGACGGTGAAAACGCGCCGCTCCTGAAGAGTTCCTCCAGCTGCTTTTGCCTTATATCCAGCGCCATTCCTAATTGTTCTTCGTAACGTTTATTCTTGGCATTTTTTTCTTCCTTTAATTCGGCGACGACACGCTCGGCTGTTTCCCTCTCGTATTTCAACGCCTCTTTTGTTTTTTCCAGTTCCATCATCTTCGTCTGCGACGCGGCCTTAAGTTTTTCGTTATCTTCCCCGGCGTCCGACAAAAGCGACGAATATTTTTTCATTTTTTTGACGAAAACAAGCCAGAATATCGCGTTGCCCGCAAGCGAAAACGCCGCTACCGCCGCAAATAGCGCGGCGACGTATACAACCGGCGAACGGCCTTCCGCGGACACGGGCGCGGCAACACGCTCGACGACATAAACGGGAGGAGGCGGCGATTTCGGTGTTTGCGCGACTGTGGCGGACGGCGCGGCGGCGGCCGCCGGACGCGTTTTGGCCGGAGCGGCCGCGAAAGCGCGTTCCATTATGTTTTTTGTGACGTCGTACAAATTGGAGATTTTGCCGTCCGACGGATTGTAAGCGCGCGCCTTTTCCAGATAAGCCAGAGCTTTTTTGTAATCGCGCACGTTATGCGACTCCTGAGCCGCCTCGTAAAATATCCTGGCCGCGAATTCGGAAAGCTTGTGGTTGGACGGGTCGGAGGATACGGCTTTTTCCGCGTTGACCGCGGCCGAGTCAAGATCCCCCTGTATGTATTTTTCCGTCGCCGCGTTAAAATATATCGCGGATTCCGTCTCGCCCTCCGTTGCCTGCGCCGCGGCTGCCCGCGGCAAAGCCGAGACCGACAGCGCCAGCGCCGCGGCAAAAGCCATTCGCAGCCGCACGGCAAAACCGTCTCTGATATTTTTCATTTTGCCTCCATATCCATAACCGTCTGCACGCGCTTAAGAAATCCCAGCGCCTCGGAATTGGTCGGTTGAATTTTTATCGCCTCGTAAAGTTCGCCCTTGGCGTCATTGTATTTTTTTTCCGCGACGTACATCCTGGCGCGGGCAAGATACGCGTACACCCGCGCCTTTTCGTGGTCGGGACGGACATCAATTATCCACAGGGCGTTTTCGACCACGCTCTCATACCGGCCGTTTTTATAATCCGTTTCTATCTCGAGTATTTTTCTTTTTATAATAACCTCGCTCGTAATGGCTTTGATCTCGGCCATAAGGCGTTTCGCATCTTCGTTGGACGGTTCAATTTTTAATATTTCCGAGAGTTTGCCTTCGGCGCGGGCGTATTTTTTTTCGCCGAAGTCCCTCGATGCCGATAAGTAAATCGCCGATATCTTTCTTTCTTTGGCCAGTCGGGCGCGCTCATCGGCGAGCAACTTTCTTTCAAGATTCGCCCTGGTCGAGGCGGCGGCCGACGCTGCTCTCAAATTTTGGAATTCCTCTTCCGCGCGCAATTCCGCCGCCGACGGCTCCAGCGAAAACCTGCTTGTCACGGTAAAGGCGTGGACAATGCCCAGCGGGTGATAAAACATGCCGTAATCGAACGCCGCCCGACGGAAATCAAGCCCGAAACCGGCAGACACCGACTTTCTGTTGGCGCCGGCGCGCCACGTGATTCCCCGCGGATATTCGCATTCTATGCCGGCAAACCATTTGAGCGCGGAATATTGCCAAAACAATCCCTGATACAGCAAATCGACGCTGACGGCGACGCGGCGAAAAGCAAAATATTGTTTGATACCCCCGCGCAGCGAAGGTCTTACGGCGTCGGCGCCCAGCGCCGACGGGACAACGCTTACGACGGCCAGGCCCGCTTCGGAATCTTTATTGCGTATCACAAATCCCGCGTCAAGCGTGCCGGCCGATACGGAATAGTCGGCGATTCTTTTGGCGTAATATTTTATCGCGGCGCCGGCGTAGAAACCTTCAAACAGGGCGGCAGAGTAACCCGCCGACATACCCGTCTCGGACGCGCCGAACGCTCCGGTGTCCTCGCCAAGTTCGTTTGTGCCGGCTATGTCTTCAACGCTTACAGCCGAAACCGCGGCCCAGAGTGTTCTGTGGTTTTCAAGAGGCAGCGCGTAGGAAGCATTATAACAATTGACACCTTCAAAAAGCGGCGCGAATGTCAGGGAAATTTCTTCCCTGTACCGCGACGAAAATCCGGCCGGATTGAAATATTCAAAACCTACGCCGCCTGCGCCCGTCTGCGCAGCGGTCCGTCCCGAAGTTTCAAAATTGTCAAGCGCGTAGCCGGACGTTCCCCTGTCCTGGAACCAGGCCCCGGATTTGCGGGAACACGTCAATAGTGCAAGCGCTGCCAGAAAAACGGCGGCGCGCGGGTTTTTCATTTTTTAGTCACTTCCGATATCTTTTCCAGCAGCACGGATATCGGGAACGGTTTTTCCAGATACGCGGCTACGTTAAACTCGCTCTTGCTCTGCAAAAGTTCTTTCATTTTGGCGTGGGCGGTTATTACTATTACCGGAAGCGACGAGGCCGACGGCATTTCATTGAGACGGGCGCCGAATTCTCTGCCGTCCATTTTAGGCAGCATCAGATCCAAAACCACGACGTCGGGCGCGAAAGAAGAGAGTTTTTCGAGCGCGTCGACGCCGTCGCCGGCGGTCTCTACGGTGTGCCCCGATTTCAGCAGAGCCATTTCGATAATTTCGGCAATATCCTTTTCGTCCTCGACCACAAGTATTTTCGACATAAATCCTCCCTGCGCGGCAATCGCCGACATTTATCTTTTTATAACGGCCAGTTTTTTTCTGCGATTTTGTCCCCCTGCCGTAATTTCCAGAATATAAACTCCCGACGCGACAATCATACCTTCGTCGTTTTTGCCGTCCCACAATATTTCATTGACATATCCTGACGACTGGCGCATTGCCCCGTTCGAGCCGGCGGAATACCTCCGGCGGGTCACCAGATCCCCCGTAAGCGTGTAAATATTAATCTCTACGTCTGTCTCTACGCTGAGGGTGTAAATTATTTTCGTCTTTTCCTTGACGGGGTCGAAAGGATTGGGATAGTTGGCGGGCGCCATCAGCCCGTAAGCCGGAGCGAGCGCCGCCACAACCGATATATACCCGACGCCATAAAGCACGGAACGCAAACGCCCGTCGCCCACCGACGGTAAATCCCGCGCTAAAATCCATTTTGACGATGTTTCGTCGAGAAGCGCTATCCTGGCGTTTTTTTCCACGCTCAAAATCGAATCGCTCAGGTGCGCCCTTCTCGGAGCGGCAAACGCTCCGCCGGCCGAAGAATGCCCCGAGTCGTCCATCGCGGACGAATAGTCGTAAGTAACTTCCAATTCGACTTCTCCCGCCGCCGGCAATTCGTTCATATCCGCGTCAAAAAAACCGATTTGGTAAATTTCGGCTTCGGCCAGCGCTTTGGTAAACGGGTCGCCGATGGTTTTAAGGTTGGCGGCGATGGCGGCCTCGACGGTCGACGGGTCGCGCCCGGCCACAAAAACAAACGCTTCCGCCGGAAGTCCTTTGCGCGCGCGGACCGTAAGCCGGTTGTCGTCGGTGGCGGCGCCGAACCGGTTGAGCGCGTAAAACTCGAAGGGGGCGGCGCAAAACGTCGTCTCGCCGAAGGGATCCCGCGCCGACACCCTCCAGTAATAGGTGGCATCGGGTATGATGTCCGAGGCGGACACAGGCAGCGGCGAGGCGGCCAGGCCGTCGGCGGCGACGGCCGCGGAAAAATTCGATGAAGTCGAATACTCCAGCCGATATGTTACGGCATCCTCGGGGTTTGGATCGACGGACGGCGCCCACTCAAAATAGAATCCAAGCGCGGAGCGGTATTTTTTGTCGGCGGGGGACAACAGAACGAAATGGCCGGGAGAAAGATTCAAATTATTGATTACGAAAGACCGCGGAAGCGACAAGCCGGACAAAGGCGGGTCGCCGTCGTCGGTAACTACTATCCGCGCCGAATAGAAAATGCCGTTCGGCAGCAGACGGGTATCGAGGTCGAAATAATCCGTCGAGGACGCATAGACCCGGCCGTACGACGTTCCGCCGTCGGAGGAAATTCTTATTTCAGACGAATGTCTGTCGGCCAGGTTCGCGTCGACTATATTCCATTGAAACCGGCGGATGCCCGCAAGGACGGCGCCGGCGGACGGCGAAGAAACCGTCACGGTCGGCGACTCATTTGCGTTATTTACCGCAAACTCGCCGCTCACGGTCGCGCTCGAGGAGCCGAACGGCTCGTCGACGGCGGTAACCATAAGCGAATAAACTCCGTTCCGCAGACGGCGGGTGCTTAAAATATAATAAGTGGAAGATTTAGGCAGCGCCGAGGCGGTAAGCTCCGTTGCGAAACTTGACGCGCCGTCGGACGAGGCGAATATTCTGTGCGTGTAGTCGTCGTTCTCGGGATCCGACGACGTCCACGATACGGAAACATCGCCCGAGACGGTTCCGGACGGCGATGCGCTCAGCGCCACCAGAGGCGGACGGTTTGTCGCCGCCGACGGCGATACGCCAGAAATCGGGCCGAGGTTCCGCGCTCCGTCGCGCAGCCGCGCGTTGAAGTAATACGTCGAGGCGGCGGCGAGACCGGTTATGTCGATGTTAAGCGATGTCCCCGCCGGCATATTCGTTATGGCGACCGTCTTTGAGCCGGTCGCCGCGTTCCAGTCGTCTTCGGTGATTATCGGCGCGCTTGAGTATCTGACCATACAGGCGGCATCGACAAGATTTCCCGACGCGCCATCGTCGCCCGACACTTGAAGAGAAAGAAATATCGCCCCGTTGACGTTGCCCCGCACCGCCGAGAAATCCGCCACGGCGGCCGGAGGGGTGGTGTCCACGCGGAAATCGTATGACGTAGACCACAATCCATAGTGCTGCCCGTCGGAAGCGCGGACCCGCCAATACCAATCGCCCTCGACAAGAACCGCGCCGGGCGTGGATGTCACCGCGCTAAAACCCGCTCCGGCAATGCCCGCGCTCGAAAAAAACACCGGCGAAAACCCGGACAGCGAAGACACTTGCATCTCATAAACGTCGACGGTATCGCCGTCGGGGTCGTCGGGACGGCTCCACGTGAAATACGGCGACGTCAAGCCGACTCTTTTGCCGGATACGGGATACGACGAAACCGGCGCATAGGGCGGACGGTTGTAAACCAGTATTATTTCATCCACCGACGGGGACACCGGCGGCCTATCGGACGACATCCTGCATTTTATTTTTATGTTGGGTTTGTTTCTCCAGTATGAGAGGTCGATATCCACGGGAGAGCCGTTGTAAACAAAAAACTGACCCGGATCGCCGCCCGGTCCGGCGAAATCGGTCCAGGCGACGCCGTCCGACGACGCCGCTATCTGAAAATCGCGCACGGTGCCGGATGGCGCCGGCGGCGGGGAAATGTCGAGCGTGAGCCATCTTATCCCCGTCGGCGTGAACTCGGATATTACATTGCTGACAAACGAGCCCGACGAGGCCGCCACGTATTTCCACGTATCGTTGCCGGGCGCTTCCGGGCCCGTGCCGCCGAATATCAAATTATACCCGCAATACGCCATTGCGGCTCCGTAACGGGCCGCGGGCGCGGCGTCGAGCGGAGCCGCGTTCCCCCATTGATTGGCGCGGACGCTGTAAGCCCATATTTCAGCGGAAACATACGGCGCGCCGTCAATCTGTCCGCCGAACAAAACCGCGCGATTCAAAAAACCGTCCCAGACAAATCCGTGATACTGCCGCGAAACCGGCCTTACGGCGGGCGGCGGCATTTGCGTCCAGCTCGACGCTCCATAGGAGTAGTGCCAAGTATCGTCAAGTTTTGCTCCCGCGGAATTCGCCCCGCCAAAAAGTATGAGCGTGTCGGCGGACGGGTCATAGACCATGGCGGACGCCGCACGGGCCGTGGGAGTTGAAACCTGCTCAACGTAATTCCATTGCTGCGCGGCGACATCGTAATACCACAAGTCCCTGTGCGTGACGTTGTCTTCGGACTGTCCGCCGAAAATGTAGACCCTGTTTCTTGCCGTGTCAAACGCCGAGGCGCAATGCGCCCGGGAAGATGGCTCCACGGAAAAAAACAGACGCTGCCACGAATTGGCGGCAACGTCGTATAGGTGCGTATCGCCCAGAAACGATCCTCCGTCGAGCCCGCCGAACACAAGGAAAGCGTCGGCGCCCGCCGCAACGGCCGTATGCGCGTACCTGGCCGACGGCGAGGCCGCGGCGCTGCGCTGCGTCCATTTGACTTCTGACGGGTCGTAGAGCCAAAAATCGTTCAGGCCCGACGGGTTGGCGGAATTCCTTCCGCCGTGCAAAAAAACCGCTCCGCCCGCCGCGGCAGGCGGAGCCGCCGCGGCGGCGTAATATCGCGCGGAAGGCCCCGATATGACGAACTGCGTCCACCTGTTTTCCATTGACAGTGAAGCCGCTTCGCCGGAGCCGGTGACCACCACGTTATCCTTCTGAAAGAAAGAAAACTCGGTATCCGTAGAGAATGTTTTTGTGGACGCGGCGAATGCCTCAGAGCGCAGAAAAGTCGGCGACAGCGCGGCAATGGCCGTCGACAGCAATAGAACGATGAAAGGGTTATGCCTCATCGGTCGCACCTGTCGGAGATTCCGCGGAACAATCACTCGAGCAACTTGGCGAGTATCGCCGTGCGCAAATATTTAAGGTCGAAGGGCTTGAATATACAGTCGTACGCCCCCATGCGAAACGCGTTTACCACTTTATCCGCGTCGCGGTACGCCGTAATCATTATGACGTTAATACCGGGCTTGATTTCCTTGATTTTCTTAAGCGCTTCTATGCCGTCCATCCCCGGCATCGCAAGATCCAGAAGAACAAGATCGACGGGAAACTCCCTGACCTTTTCCACCGCCTGCTCGCCCCTGTTGGCGGTATAAACCCTGAAACCTTCTTGCGACAGGAATTCTCCGAGCACAAGCACAATATCGGACTCGTCGTCGACTACCAAAATACCGCTTTTTTTCTCCGGCATACTCTCAACCTCCTTTATTATTTTCCGCAAAGAGCCCGTCTCGAAACTATTTTCCCGTCGGAGAATTCAGGGTCTGAAATATTTTTGCCCTCCTGCCGTCCCCGACGATACTTTTATTTCACCCTCACCTGCCCTTCGGGCTTCCTCTCCCCTCGATGGAGAGGATTGAGGTGAGGGGGTAAGTTTTGTGACCGGCTATACCGGCAGCGTAAACGACACCGTCGTGCCTCGGCCGAGGCCCGCAGATTCGGCGCTGATTTTCCCGCCGTGAAGTTCCACTATTTTTTTTGCTATCGAAAGCCCCAGCCCGAAGCCGCCGGCGTCGCGCTTCATCGACTGGTCCACCCTGAAAAACTGTTCGAATATTTTTTCCATATTCTCGGAGGCCACGCCTATGCCATCGTCGGTTACACTCATAATAACTTCGTCCTCGGACATCCCCGACAATGCCACCGTGACCTTTCCGCCCGGGCGGTTGTATTTTATGGCGTTGGTCATAAGATTGGTTACGACCCTTTTTATCTGCTCGCGATCAAAGCTGGCGACGGCATCCGCCGCCGGCGGGATTATTTCGACGCCTTTGGCCTCCGCTATGGGACGGATTTCAGCGATAACTTCGTCCGTAACCGAGGCCAGCGAAACCGTGGTTTTTTTGATATCCGCCCTGCCGGCCTCCATACGGGCAAAGTCCAGAATATCTTCCACCAGCGATTTCATTTTTCGCGCCTGCCTGTCGATAATACCCAGGAATTTTTTCATGTCGCCGTCGGATGCCCGACGGACCGCGACACGCCGGTCGCCATCCGCGGGTGTCTGCATCCCCAAAAGTTCTATCGCCCCCGAAATGGCCATAAGAGGAGTTTTAAGTTCGTGCGTAACCGTGGAGATAAACTCGTCCTTGAGGCGATCCATTTCCTCCAGGGAAACGAGCCGCGACTTCAGTTCGCCTATGGCAACCGCCTTTTCAAGCGTGGCCAGCATTTCACCTGTCTCAAAGGGCTTTATAAGATAATCGACGGCGCCCTTGCGCAAACACTCCACGGCTGTATCTATGGTGGCGTGCGCCGTCATAACTATAACTTCGGCGGAAACACCGGCGGACTTTATTTTTTCCAACAGTTCCATTCCGCTCATATCGGGCATACGCAAATCCGTAATGATGACATCATACGGCTCACGCAAAATTTTTTCGAGCGCCAGGTCGGCGCCGGTGCTCGACGAAGCGTCGTAACCGTTCTTAACGAGAACTTTTTCAATAAACTTTACTATTTCCGCTTCGTCGTCTACGACAAATATTTTTTTGGGTTTCATCGTTTCTCCTCACGCGATCTAATCATAATACTCCCCCCCCCCCCCCCCCCCCCCCCCCAATTCGGCGCCTTTTCCGGGACCTTCGGAATTCGCCGTTATCTCTCCGCCATGCTGTTTTACGATACCGTAAGAAATCGAAAGTCCCAGACCCACACCCTTTTTTTTAGTGGTAAAAAACGGATCGAATATTTTTTTTAGCGCCGCCGGTTCCACGCCTATGCCGTTGTCTTTGAAAGTAACTTTGATATTTTCCGGCGTGTTCGACGGGTGCGCCGTCGTACTTATAACAAGCGTCCCGCCCGACGGCATCGCCTTGCGCGCGTTCATTACTATGTTGAGAAACACCTGCGCCATGTGAGACGACGAGAATACAACCTTGGGAAGTTTGCCGAAACGCTTTTCGACTTTTATGCCGCTCAATTCCAGTTGTTTCCCGTAAAGAGAAAGCACTTTTTCCAGCTCCGCGTTTATGTCGGCCGAGACAAACTTCATCTCGCGCTGTCTTGAAAAGTCCATCAGATCTTCTATGATTTTTTTCGCGTGCAGAGCGGCGTTTCTTATGGCTTCGTTTTCTTCTCTCTTGCCCTCGGTCAGCAGAAGTTCGGCGTTGCCCAGAATCGTCTGCAGCGGATTGCCTATTTCGTGGGCCAGCCCCGCGGCAAGTTCTCCGACGGAAGCCATCTTTGCGCTCTGCAGCATCTGAAGATACAGACGCGCCCTGTCCTTCTCCATTCTCGCGCGCTCATACGCCCATGATATTATCCGGGTGGCGGTTCCGAGCATATCCACATCGCACGGCTGCCATTGTCTGATATTGACACATTCGTCGAAGCCGATAAAACCGAAATACTCCGAATGGACGAATATGGGAAAAACCAGCGCCGATTTTGTTTCCTTCACGCACAATATGCTTTTTGCGCTTTCAGAAGAAAATTTATCGTTATCGCCGAACCGGATAACCTGCTTTTTTTTAAGCTTGCCAATCCACTGCGGCATTGCCGCCGCCGGAACGGCTTGCATAGTGTCTTTTTGCGGCATGATTCCGGGAGCGCACCACTCGTGTGTATTGTCCATTGTATCCGTATCCGCATTATGCGCGAAAATATAGCCCCTGCACACACCGAGCGTGCTGCATATAAGAGCCAGCGCGCCATCCAGAAATTCTCCGATATTTTCGCTGACGACCGCCGCGGCGGATATATCGGCCAGCATTTTTTCGTACGTCACGCGCTTCTTCAGATCGTCCTCGGCGGTCTTGCGGTCGGTGATGTCGCTCAACGTTGCCCTTATTCCGGCCGGATTGCCGTCGACGTGATAGATTTTGCCCAGTGTTCTTACCCACCGGTAGTTGCCGTCGGCGGACTTCACGCGGCATTCAAGAGGGTACTGTTTGCCGTTGAAACAGTCGGCAAATGCGGCCGAGACTGAGGCCGCATCGTCGGGATGCAGCATTTTTGTGTAATGCTCCCCCACCACGTCCGACGGCGAACAGCCCAAAAGCGACTTTACGGCCGAACTCGCGTAGGTAATGACGCCCGATGCGTCCACCGAATATATTACGTCGCTTATACTCTCCACAAGCTCGCGATATTTCTCCTCGGAACGAGCGAGTTTGACTTCCTTGATTTTATCGAACACCACGAACTTCGCAAGATTGACTATCTCTTCAAAGTCCGTCGTGTCCTCGTCGGTAAAATCGGTATTTTTGTTTATCGCCTCCACGACTCCGAAAAGTTTTGACGCCTCTATCACGGGCACGGCCAGAATCCTGCCGGTTTTATATCCCGTGGCGGCATCGACATCCGGACAAAAGTTCGGATCCGTCGGCGCGTCGTTTGTGCGGTAGGGCTTTCCGGTGCGGGCGACGTAACCCGCTATGCCTTTGCCGTTTTCAAGCGTAATACCCGATGTCATATCGGAGGCGTAAGCGGATTTAAGCGTGTCGCCTTCGGAGATGTAAAAAGTGACCCTTTGCACGGACAAAAAATCTTTAACGAGTTCCCCCACCCTTCCCAGCACTTTTTCAACGGAAATATTCTCAAGCGACAGCAAAGAAATTGTTTTGAGCAAATCAAGTTTCCGGATGTTTTGCTTGATCTGACGCATATCGCGCGCCAACCCCAGAACGCCCGTAATTTCCCCTTGACCGTCGCGCAGCACGACCCCGTTGAAGTTCATTGGAATCCGGCGGCAATCTTTGGTCAGAAATACGACTTCCAGATCATTGACGTAGCCGGAAAGCACAAGTTCGTCGAGTATCCTGCCCAGAAACCGCTCGTCGTCCTTTTGCGTAGGCGCTCCCACCGTACAAAACGGGTCGTTACGGTGCTTTACGAAAAACATGCTCGCCGACTGCCCCAATATTTCCTCGCGGGAATATCCCAGCAACTTACAGCACGCCAGATTGACGGACGTAACCGTGCCCCGCCGGTCTATGATAATGAGAGAATCGGGCAGATGGTCGGAGACCTTATCGAAACTCAGTTCCGCGCCGGAAGACGGCTTCATAAAAAATTTAGAAAAAAATTTGTCCAAAAATATCATCTTTTAAGCTCCTGAGCTTGCCGGCGGCGCCTTAAGAGGCAAAAGAATCTTAAACTCGGCGCCTTTTCCCAAACCGGCCGAATACGCAGTTATACGACCGCCGTGCTGTTTGACTATTCCATAACTGACGGACAAACCCAAACCCGTTCCGCCTTTGCGCATACTGAAAAACGGCTCAAACAGACGCCCGATTTGCGCCGGGTCTATTCCGTCGCCGGTATCGGTGAAAACAACCGCTGCATAATCCCGCGAAGTTCCTTCGTCCGAAGATATATTTTCCGCGGACAAAGGCGGGTTATATTCCGGCCGCGTTTCAATGGTAAGGGTTCCTCCGTGGGACATGGCCTTGCGGGCGTTGGTGATTATATTTATAAAAACCTGGGAAAGATGGGAGGGGGATACCGATACCGGCGGAAGCGGAGCGTATTTTTTTTCTATCCTTATTCCGCCGAGTTTCAACTGCTTGCCGTAAAGCGACAGTGTTTTGTCTACGATGTCGGCGACTGAAGTCGACACGAAACACATTTCACTCTGCCGCGCGAAACCAAGCAGATTTTCTATGATTGTTCCGGCGTGCCGCGCCGCGGAGAGTATAGAGTCGACCTCTTCGCCGCTTCCGGTATGCCGGAGAAGCTCGGCATTGCCCAGAATCGTCTGCAGCGGATTGCCTATTTCGTGGGCCAGCCCCGCGGCAAGTTCTCCGACGGAAGCCATATGCCCGGAGCGCACAAGCCGCATCTTAAGATTCTCCTTCTCTTTTTGGGCAAGTACGCGTTCCGTGATGTCTCGCGCGATGCCTTCAATGGCTACAAGACGTCCCGCGTCGTCGTAAATCGGGACGTTTTTCTGCTCAACCCATATAATTTTGCCGGATTTTGTCAGCCACCTTGTTTGCGCGGGCCGCAAGAAGTCCTTGCCATCGCCCGCGAGCGCGGGCCGGTCGTCGGGATAGACCATTTCGAACCCCAGATTTGGATTCTTATAATGCTCTTCCGGAGAGTACCCCGTTATTTTTTCCACCGACGGACTCACGTATTCAAAAGCCATTTCCGGCGCCAAGCGCACGCGGTAAATTATATCGGCGGCGTTCTCGGCCAGAAGCCGGAATCGCTCTTCGTTTTTCTTAAGAAGATTGAGCGTTTCGTGATGCGTCAGCGCCACGGAGGCCTGAGCGATGAATGTCTCCACCACCGGAATTTCGACAGACACGCCGCGCCGCAGGGCCAGGGCCGCCAAACCCAGAAGACGTCCTGAATACGATATGCCCGCCACATATATTTTGTCGACCGAAAGCAAACTCGCTATTTTTTGCGCAACGACGCGCGACAACTTTCCCTGAAACAATTCCTCAACTCCGCCGCGCAGTTCTATCAGCCGTCCTTCCAAAAGCTTGTCGTAGACATCCTGCGACACCGGAAATTCCGTTTTCCGGAACTCACCGGGCGCAAATCCTAAAATAAATTCAAATACGGACGGAAAAGCCGATTTGGCGCGCGGCGTTAAAACGCGGCGGGCCGGATTATAAATATTAACGAAAACCGGCGAATCGCCGGCCAGAATGCTCAGCCGGTCGGAAATTACCCGATAGATATCGTCGGAATCTTTAAGACCTACGTACATCACCGCCGTCGCTGCCATTATTTCCTGCGCCCGCGCCGCCGCCCTTATTTTCTCCTCGGCGGCCCGGCGCTCCGCGACGTCCCTGAATATCATCGCGCCGGCCGTAACCGCCCCCGTCGAATCCTTGACCGGCGAACAGCTTATCTCCGCTTCCGCGCGTTTGCATCCGGGCAAGACCAGAATCGCCGGAAAAAGCGGCAACGCCGCGCCCCGCGAAACGGCATCCGCTATGCGGTCATAATCATAGCGATCGGCAAAAAACCGCGAAGCGTCAGCGCCCAATATTTTGTCGCGGCGAGCGCCGCACAACGACTCGAAAGCCGCGTTGGCGTCAATAACTTTGCCTTCGGGCGAAACAAGCAGAAAACCGTCGCTCATCGACGAGATTATGTTATCCGCCGCCGTGGAGCGCGTCGCGGAAGTCGTATGGTATCTGCGCCCGAACGTAAAAGCCAGCGCTATGGCAACCGCCGAAAGTGTCAAAAAAAACAGCCAAAACATTAATCCACCCACGCCGCTTCAGGAGCGAGCGATAATATTGTCTTTTTAAGCTCCGCTATGTCGAAAGGTTTGACCAGAAATGCGTCGGCTCCCGCGGCAAGTATTTTCCGCCGCGTCTCGTCCGACGGAAAAGCGCTGATGGCCAGTATCTTCATATTGCGTTTTTTAAGCCGCCGAAGAACCTCAAAGCCGTCTATACCCGGAAGTTTAATGTCGAGTATGAGAACATCGGGCCTGAACTCGGCTATTTTTTCGCCGGCTTCCAGGCCGTCGGACGCGACCGCCACGCTGACGTTCTTTATAATGTGCTCGACGGCCGTCGCCACAAAATGCAGAACACCCGCGTCGTCGTCCACCGCCAGAACTTTGAGCGGCGCTCGGACGGAGGCCGCGCCGGTATCGGCGATCATCTTAGCTATTTCCTCTGCCTGCGGAAGCGAATACTTTTCGGCAAACTCCCGTAAGTCCGACAACTTGATGCGCCGATGGCCGCCGGGTGTTTTATATGCCGCGATCCTGCCCGCGTTGATCCAGTTGATAACCGTGCTGATATCGACGCTCAGAATCTTGGCCGCCTCAAACGTCGTGATAACTAGCTCACTGTTCATATTCCGAGTCCTTTCCAATATTTCTAATTATTCAAACTATACCAATAAGGTATACTACAAACCGCCCGAAGTCAAGTGTTTTCTTTTAGCATGTCAAAAATCACGTTTTATGGACGTCCGCCAATTCCATAATGCGGGAGAGAAAATATTTCGCCCCCGTCGGCGAAAAATGTTCTGTTTGCAGGGGCTAAAGATTTTTCACCCCTGCTCATTTGTCAATGCCCGATTAAAATTTGAGACAAATAAAAAAAACCGGTATTTGTCATTCCGAGTCCTTCGCGATGTCATCCTGAGTCCTTCGGCGAGCGTCATTCTGAGTCCTTCGGCAAGCGTCATTCTGAGTCCTTCGGCAAGCGTCATTCTGGGTCCTTCGGCGAGCGTCATTCTGAGCGTAGCGAAGAATCTCATAATGCCTCAGGATAAACTCCGCGTATTTTCTCGCCGACAAGCGAGACCCTTCCCCCGCATCAAGCGCGGGGTCAGGGTGACAAAAGCAAAGGGTTCAGGGGAACATTTTGGACACTTTTTCAATTGAAACTTGTATAATTATTTGTGCCGTCCGCTCCCGCGAAACCATAGATTATGAAATCAGTCGTCTTTATTGCCGCATTCTGCGTCTACATTATTACGGCCTTTCCGGCGCTGGCGCCTTACCGCGACTCCGGAGAGATGACGAGTGTCGCGGCCACTTTGGGCGTGGCGCATCCGCCCGGATATCCTCTTTATATTTTGGCCGCAAACATCGCCGGACGGATTATCCCCCTGGGAAACTACGCTTACAGAATCACCGTCCTCTCGGCGTTGTTCATGGCCGGAGCCGCGGCCGTATTTTTTGCCCTCATCCGAAAAACTTTCCGTCTGAAAAACCACGTCGCTGCGGCAATGGCGGCGGGTTTCGCTTTTTCATATTTCTACTGGTATCTGGCGGTCGTGCAGGAAATGTATACGATGAGCATTTTCCTGATACTCTGCGCCGTATATCTGCTTTTGGACGGCAGCTCGGCGGCGGCTTTTTTTGTGCTGGGCATAAGCGCCGGAGCGCGCACCGACGCCGCGCTGGTTTATCCTTCTTTTATTCTTTACGCTTATTTTAAGCGCTTGCCGGTCAAAGAACTCGCGGCGGCCCACGCGGCTATGGCGGCCGGATTGAGCGTTTTTCTTTATTCGTGGGTGCGCGCAAAAAGCGGACCGGCGATAAACTGGGGCGATACCTCGACGATGGCGCGGCTTTTTGATTCGCTTATGCGCCGTTCGCACGGCGGAACGCTGGATCTGATTTCAAGCGGATTCGCCGCGGGCGAAAACTTTTTTGTGCAGATGAGATATTACGCCGCGCACATACTAAGAGATTTTACGCCTGCGGGCGCGGCGGCCTCCGTCGTCGGCGCGGCATACCTTTTCCGACGGCGCCGGTCTTTATTTTGGTTTGCGGCGACGGGTTTCGGCGTAACCGGCGTAATGTTTATGTATCTTGCCAATATGCCCCCCAACACTCACGCGCTTGCCATACTTGAAGCGCATTTTCTGCTGCCGGATTTATTCTTTTGCCTGTTTGCGGCCGCCGGAGCCGGATTCGCGTATTCTGAAATATCCGCGCGGGCCGGACGGGGCGCTGTTTTGGCAAACGCCGGAATTTGGCTTGTTCCCGTATGGATATTCGCTTCGGCCCTGCCCGGCGTAAACAAGCGGCACAATTTTTTTCTCGTCGACTACGCCCGCAACATGTCGGTTTCGGCGCGGCAGGCCGTGATAGTCATAAAAGAGGATGTTCAGGTATTCTCAATGTGGCACAGACGTTACGCCGAACGAAAACAGCGCGATGACCTCAACGTGGTGGCGGCGGGACTTGCGGGTTCTGCGTGGTACAAAAAAATGAACGCCGGATGGCCCGTCGCGCTGACGCCGCTCAAAAGCCCCGACGACTGGAAGCGTTTCGTCGACGGAAACCGCCGCGTGTTTTTTTCCAACGACGCGGAATTCCCCCTGACCGATGTCGAAACGACTCCCGCGGGGCTTCTTGCCGCCGCAGGCCGCGCGTCCGCCGACCCGACGGCGGCATCGCTGCTCGATGAAATTTATTTTTACCGCGGCGATTACCGCTACGAAAATCACCGCGAATTTTTTACGCCGGATATCATCGAGGACTACGCCAAGGCGCTGCACCGTCGGGGTTTTTATCTGATGACGTCCGGAGAAAGAAAATCCGCCGAGCGGTGGTTTCTTGCGGCGCTCTATATGAAAGAAATTTTTCCTCCGGCCGCCTATCATCTGGGATGGTGCAGGTTCGCGGAAAACGATTTCAAAGGCGCTCATCGCTACTACAAATACGCCGCAGCCGTATACGACCGCTACGCCGCCCTCGCCGACGAATATCGCGCCGCGCCCGACGTGCGCGCGGCTGTGCGGCGTGAAGCGGCCGGCGCGTGGCTGCACCTGGGCGTAACGGCCGAAAAACTCGGACGCGACGACGAGGCGCTTGAAAACTACTCGCGCGCGGCGACTTTGTCGGAAAATTTCTCGCTTGCCTATTACAACAAGGCCGTCATATACTGGAAAAAGGGCGACTTCGCAAGCGCGCGGAGCAACCTGGCAAGAACTCTTGAAATCGACCCTTCCAATGCCGAGGCAAAGCGGTATCTGGGCATTCTCGACGGCGGCACACAATCCGGAAGCAGGAAGTAGTAAGTGGGAAGTCGAATATATAAAGTTAAAATTTCTTAGATTGCGTCAATTGAAAAAAAACCGTTTTTTGTCATTCTGAGTCCTTCGGCAAGCGTCATTCTGGGTACTTCGGCGAGCGTCATTCTGAGCGTAGCGAAGAATCTCATAATGCCTCAGGATAAACTCCGCGAAGAATCTCAGTTTTTCGCTCAGGAGAGACCCTTCGTTTCACTCAGGGTGACAAAACCGAAGGGTTCAGGGTGACATTTTTGGACACTTTTTCAATTGAGTCAAATCAACAACGCGGGAAAGATAGTATCGTTGATACTCAAAACAGATAATCACATAAAATTTGTCGCTCTGATACAATGTCGATATTGACTAAAAATACAGCCACATACGCAATATTGTCGGCGCTTCTGGCAATGCAAATCGCAACCGGAATTGACGCCGCGCGCAAAAACTCCCAGACCTATGACGAGGCCGTGCATCTTGCGGCCGGATACTCCTACTACGTCACGAGTTCGTTTGAGATGAACGCAATAGACCATCCGCCGCTGGCAAAACTCATCGCGGCATTACCGCTTGTTTTTATCAAACCGGATTTTCCCTCGGCGTCGCATCCGTGGCGGGCCGATATGCAGGGCAACCAATACCGCATCGGCGATTTTTTTCTATATAAAAACAGGTTGGACGCCGACCGTCTTCTTGGCGCGGGACGCGGCGCGATGATTGCCCTTGCCGCCTTGTTCACTCTGGCGCTGTTTCTGTGCGCAAAAAAATCCTTTGGCCGTACAGCCGCTCTGGCCTCGACGGCCTTCTGGGTTTTTTATCCTGCGGCAGCGGGCAATTCTTTTTTGATAACGACCGACTACGCGGCGACGGCTTTCTTCTTTCTGGCCGCTTTTTCATTCCGTGAGGCACTGGGCGAAGTTAAGGGATATTTCTGGAGCGTGACCGCCGGAGCCGCAGCAGGCGCGGCGCTGGCGGCCAAATTTTCGATGATAACTCTGCCCGTGTCGCTGGCTGCGGTCTTTATTCTGGCCGTCAGAAACGGCGATGTGTCCGGCAGTCACGCGCGAAAGGCCGTCGCGGCGGTGGCGGCGGCATCGGCCGTTGTGTGGGCGTCTTACTTTTTTTCAAATCCCGAATATTTTTTCCGCGGACTCGATTATACACTTCGCTCGGCGGCCTTAATGCCCAGAGCAAGTTTTCTTATGGGCGAATACACCGTGGGCGGATGGCTCTATTATTTCCCGGCGGCTTTCATACTTAAAACACCCGCAACTATGATAGCGGCCGCCGTTGCGTACTTCTTTCTTAAAAAAAAGCCGGCGAAAGCTGACTATGTCGACGGCAAATCCGTCAAAACGAATATGGCGGCGCGCAACACACTTTACCTGACTATTCCGGCGATGGTTTTCTTCGTCGCGGCGTGTTTTTCAAAAATCCAGATAGGCCACAGACACATACTGCCCGTCTATCCTTTTATCGTCCTCTTTGCCGGCGCGGGAGCGGCGGCGCTACTCAGAAAAAACGCATATTCTAAAATACTGGCCGTATTTTTGCTCGCTTCCTGCGCCGCGGAATTCGCGGCGGTTCATCCCTGGCACATAAGTTATTTCAGCCATATATTCGGAGGACCGTCGCGGGGACACAAATATCTGCTGGACTCAAACCTCGACTGGGGGCAGGGACTCTCGGATTTGTCGGCTTTTCTTAAAACCCGCGGCGTCGACGGCATTTATCTTTCGTACTTCGGCACGGCGGACCCCGGATATCACGGAATAAAATACCGTCCCGTCGGTTTTATTACAAATGTGCCGCGCGGCGGGTCGGACGTAAACATATCCGCCCGGCCGCAAAAATATCTTGCCGTATCGGCGACTAATCTATTTGCAAATTATTACGCCGATAAAAATATTTTCGGGCCGCTGCGCGACATTAAACCGGTTTACACAGCCGCGCACTCGATATACGTTTACGATCTTGCCGACGACAGAGTGCGCGAATATCTCGCGGCTCTTTACGAGACACTCGGGGAGGAGCGGGAAGCCGCGCGGGTGCGCGCTCTCTTTGCGGGATTGAACAAAATCCGTTGATTTGATAGAATAACACCTATATATGAACATAGCGCTTCAACTTACCGTTTTCCGTCTGGCGATTCTGCCGTTTTTCGTGTTTCTTATGTACGTCAACAGTTTTGAGGCCCGCCTTGCGGCGCTCGCGCTGTTTCTGCTGGGAATGCTTTCAGACGCGTGGGACGGCTATTTCGCGCGCAAGCGAAATGAAGTGACCACCCTGGGAACTTTTCTTGACCCTCTGGCCGACAAACTCCTGATTTCCTCCGCGCTCGTCTCCTTTGTGGGTCTCAAAGAACTCAGCATCCCGGCGTGGATGGTCGTAGTGATAATATCCAGAGAATTTCTTATCACGGGGCTGCGGTCTCTTGCCGCCGCCGGGCAGGTAATCATTCCGGCCGACAAAGCCGGAAAGTTCAAGACAACTTCTCAGACGGTCGTCTGCATCGCGATACTTATAATTCTGGTGGCCCGCGCTTACATAAAAACCCGCATGCCGGAGCACACGGCGTGGCTTGAAGTGCTGGCCCCCGCGCCATTCACGCTTATGTTCCTTATAACGGTGCTGACTTTTTATTCCGGCGCGCGGTATCTTTCCAAGTACAAATATCTTCTGAAATAAAAACCCGCGAGCCGGCCGCGCGCGGCAAGATTCCCGTCTTGTTGAGTTTCGCGTAATAATGACCCCTTCTGAAATTCCGCCGAATATGAAACCTTCGATGTTTTTCGCCTCTTTTTTCGGCGCGGGATTTTTTCCCGCCGCGCCCGGCACGGCCGGCTCCGTCGCGGCGGCGGCATTGTATGCGCTTATGGTTCCGCGCGGATTTGGACTTTTCGCCGCCGCGGCTATGTTTATCGCCGGTGTCTTCATAGTCAGAGCCACGCGGACTTATCTTGAAACCGAGGACGACCAGAGAATAGTTATCGACGAGGCGGCCGGTGTTTGGCTGGCGATGGCCGCCGCTCCTCAGGGACTCTGGAACGCATTGGCGGCGGTGGCTCTTTTCAGATTTTTCGACGTGCTCAAACCTCTGGGGATAAAAAAAATACAGCGCCTGCCTTACGAATGGGGCATTATGCTCGACGATACCGCCGCCGGAATACTTGCCGCTGCGGCTTTAAGGGCGGCATCATTTCTGACGAGGTTCTTTTGAAAATCATAACCGTTTCCGTCGGAGAACTTGAAACCAACTGCTATATCCTCATAGACGATTCGTCGGAAGCCGTGGTAATAGACCCCGGAGCCGAGGCGAAAAAAATAATAGCCGCGCTGGATAGAGAAAAAGCCGTCTGCCGGCGCATAATATTTACGCACGGCCACGCCGACCACATCGGCGCGGCGGGGGATATCAAAGCAAAGTACGGGGCTCTCATACTGACGCACCCGCTCGAATTCGAGGCGCTCGTATCGAGCGAAAAAAATCTTTCGGCCTTCACGGGCGACTTCATTTCGGCGCCTCCGGCCGACGGCGCTCTAAACGACGGAGATACGGTTTCCGCAGGGGAAATATCGCTGGAAGTAATGCACACGCCGGGACACACGGCCGGCGGGATATGCCTGATAGCGCGGAAAAAAAACGGCGAGGCGTTCGCGGTTTTTTCCGGCGACACAATTTTCCGCCAAACGGTAGGAAGATGCGATTTGCCCGGCGGAGATGAAAAAGCGATGGCGGCGTCCGTATCCAAATTTATGGCCATCCGCGGCAATCCCGCCATATATCCGGGTCACGGAAGCGCCACCACTTTGTACGCCGAAAAACTCTCCAATCCGTTTTTCAGGAATCAGTTATGAAGAATCCCGCCGAGTTGCTCCAAGAGTTTGAAGCATACATATCCGCGGAAAAGGGTCTGGCGCGCAACACGCTGGAGGCCTACCGCAGCGATCTTAAAATATTTTTGGAATATCTGAAAAAACTCAAAATTCCCGTCGAGAAAGTAGTTCAGGATACCGTATCCGGATATTTGTGGGACAGAAAAACGGGAGGAATGGCGGCCGCGAGTATTTACCGGAATATGGAGTCGATAAGGCAATTTTACAGATTTCTTGTCCTTGAACACGACCTTCCCGACGACCCCACAATGAATCTGCCCCTGCCCAAAACGGCCGCGTTGCTGCCGGAGTTTTTATCGGCGCCGGAAATCGCGGCGCTCATCTCGTCCGTCCCGTACAAAACCAAAAATCAACTCAGATTCAGGGCGATGCTGGAAGTGATGTACTCGTCGGGCTTAAGAATTTCCGAAGTGCTCACATTAAAGAAATCCGACCCTGATCCGACTCTGGGAATAATCAAAGTAAAAGGCAAAGGGTCCAAAGAGCGGATTGTGCCTCTCAATAAAACCGCCGCGATGTTCGTTGAAAAACATATACTGTCGTCGGGCGCGGCAATTTCCGACGACGGCTATCTTTTTGCCGGAGCGGGCGGCAGGCCCCTCAGCCGCGTATCCTTCTGGAAACGCCTTAAAAAAAACGCCGCGGCCGCGGGAATATTAAAAAACGTAAAGCCGCATTCCATAAGACACTCGTTCGCGTCGCATCTTCTGGAAGGCGGCGCGGATTTAAGAAGCATACAGGAAATGCTCGGGCATTCTTCCATATCCACAACGCAAATCTACACTCATATAGACCGCAGGCGTTTGAAGGACATTCATAAAAAATTTCATCCGCGGAGCCGCTGAAAGCCGTCGAAATCCGCGTCGCGGAGTTGTATAACATCCGGAGGTCTCCATGACAAACAAATACAAGGCCGAGGAACTCGTAGCCAAACTTTCGCGGGCGGGGGCATCCGTCAGGTCGGAACTGTCAAAAAAAATAGTCGGTCAGGACGAGGCCGTCGGGCAGTTGCTCGTGGCGCTTTTCAGCAAAGGACATTGTCTTATCGTAGGCGTTCCCGGTCTGGCAAAAACCCTTTTGGTATCCACACTATCCGAAATTCTGGGATTGAAATTCTCGCGAATACAATTCACGCCCGATCTTATGCCCGCCGACATCACGGGAACGGAAATAATACAGGAAGACCCGGCAACCGCGCGAAAAATTTTCAGATTCATACCCGGTCCGGTGTTCACCCAGATACTTCTGGCCGACGAAATCAACCGCACTCCTCCTAAAACTCAGTCGGCGCTTCTTGAAGCGATGCAGGAAATGAAGGTCACGTCGGCGGGAAAGTCGTACGCCCTGGAACCCCCGTTTTTCGTACTGGCCACTCAAAACCCGATAGAGCAGGAAGGGACTTATCCTCTTCCCGAAGCGCAGCTCGACAGATTTTTCTTTCAGATAAACATATCTTATCCCACGGCGGCCGAAGAAAAAACCATTGCGATGACGACCACGTCGCGGGAGGCGTCCCCCGTCGACAAAATACTTTCGGCTTCGGACATCATCGCGTTGCAGGACATAGTGCGGCAGGTGCCGGTTTCGGATTATATACTCGAAAAAGTCGTAGCCATGGTCAGAGACACCCGACCCGGCGGAAAAGAAACGGCGGCCAAATCTTCGCTCAAATACGTCCAGTGGGGCGCGGGGCCGCGCGGGACGCAAAGCGTAATACTGGCCGCCAAAGCCCACGCCATACTCAATTCGCGGATGACAGTTTCCACCGAAGACGTGGCAGCCGTCGTAAAGCCCGCGCTGCGTCACAGGATGATACTCAATTACACCGCCGAGGCCGAAGGCGTAACGACCGACGCGCTTATAGAGGAACTTTTCGGGGCGCACTTCGATGAGCGAACTGCTTGACGCAAAGATTCTTGGCGCCATCGCCGGAAAAGTTTGGAAAACCGCCAGAAGGGCCGAAGGCACCGTCGCGGGACGTCACGCGTCCAGACACACCGGACAATCGCTGGAATTTTCGCAGCATCGCGGTTACGTCTTCGGCGACGACATAAAACACGTCGACTGGAAACTCTTCGCCAGAAACGAGAGATTTTTCGTAAAACAGTTCCGCGCCGAAACCAACGTAAGGGCATACATTACACTCGACGCATCGGCGTCGATGGCCTTCCCGTCCGAACGACAAAATAATCGCTTCGGTGAACGTCCGGCCAAACTCGAATACGCAAAAAAAATCGCCGCCGCCGCCGCTTATGTGCTGGCCGCCCAGGGCGACGCGGTCGGACTTTGTATCGCCAAACGCGACGGAGGAATTTTCCTGCCGGCGGCGGGGGGGTGGGGGCGGTTTGAAGAAATAATGAATATCCTTGAAACCGTCGAAGCCGAAGGCAGCTGCGGACTTCCCGCCGCAGCCGACGGCATGGCCGCCAAAATGAAAAAGCGCTCGCTTTTTCTTCTTATTTCCGACCTGCTCGAAGACCGCGGCGAAATTCTTGCCGCTATCAAACGTCTTTCTTCGATGCGGCACGAGTGCCGCCTGATACATATTCTCGACAGGAGCGAAATGTCCCTCGATATCGATTCACCGACGACAGTAACCGATTCCGAAACTCTTGAAAGCGTCGAGATAGATCCCGCCGCGGCAAAAAAGTACCGCGAAGCGATGGACGCGGAAATTTCTTTCTGGCGGACATCTCTGGGGAAACATTCCGTCGGTTACGATCTTTTTTTTACCGACGAAGCGCCCGAAAAAAACATCGCTCGCCTATTGTTCTAAAATCCTATTGATTAATCAATTGAGTCAGTTGAAAAAGTATCCAAAATATCACCCTGAACCTTTCGCTTTTGTCACCCTGACCCCGCGCTTGATGCGGGGGAAGGGTCTCGCTTTGGCTCGTCGGAAAACTAGATTCTTCGCGGAGTTTATCCTGAGCGAAAAACTGAGATTCTTCGCTTCGCTCAGAATGACATCGCGAAGGACCCAGAATGACGCTCGCCGAAGGGCTCAGAATGACAAATAACGGGTGGTTTCAATTGAGTCAAATTAAACCCTAAACCCTATCCCCTAATTTATGCCTATATTCTTCGCCGAACCACTATGGTGGCTTTTTCTGGCGCCCGCGTCGCTGCCGCCGCTGATACACCTCTTGGCGCGCAGACGAAAAACCCTGACGCTGCCCAGCATTCTTCTTGTGCAAAAAATAACCCGCGAAAAAACACTTCTGCGGCGATGGCAAAAAATACTTCTTATGTTATTGCGCTGCGCCGCGCTGGCCGCGCTGGGAGCGTCGTTCGCCGGACCCTATTTTTCCGTCGGGGGCGCAAAGGCCTCCGCCGGAGATTCCGCGGTGATTTTTCTATTCGACGTTTCGCTCTCCGGAGATTTTTCGGCAGGCGGAATTACGGAGCACGAGGCCGCCAAAACCGCGGCTCTTGAAATTCTCAAACGCCTTCCAAGCGAAACCGCCGTGGCCGTGGCGGCCTACTCGGATGCGCGGCATCCGCAAATAACTCCTTTTACTCTCAATAAAATCGCCGCGGGCGAAAGCATATCCCGCACCGCGGCCGGATACGACGCCACCGACCACGCCGCGGGGCTTGAAGCCGCAGCGGCGCTAATTAAGGAATCTGTGTATTCCAAAAATACAATTATATGGTTTACGGACGCCGCGCGCTCCGGTTTTGCGCGCGAGGTATCGTTTCAGAACGGCCGGAAACCGCTGTTGCTGCTTGCGTCCGGCGCAGAAATTCGGCCCAACGTTTGGATAACCGGATATTCCGTCGACGACAACGGAAATCTCGCGGCGCACATAGAAAGCCGCGATTTCGACGGTAACGCAATGCTTTCCCTGAGTTCGAGAGGCAAAAATCTCGGAGAAATAAGCGTTTCGCTCAAACAAGGGTCGAATAAAGCCGGAACTTTCTGGCGCGCGGCGCCTCTGGAACCCTGCATATTTGAAATACGCGGCGACGCGTTGCGCAAAGACGACACTTACCGCTTCGCGGCGCCGGAAACCCGCGGTAACGTAAAGGCCATTATCGTCGACGGCAACCCGAAACCCGGCCACTTTTCGGAGGTGTATTATCTTGAAGCCGCGGCGATGTCATTGGGAATGGACGCTAAAACCGTGCGCTTTTATGATTTCGCGGATTTCCGCTTAAACGACTTCGACGCGGTCTTTTTTTCCAACTTCTGGCCGCGAGACCGCGAAGAGGAAATAACGGAATATCTGTCGGGACTGGGACGGGTGATACTTTTTGCCGCGGACGCGTTCCAAGAAGATTTCAGCGCGATGGGCGTATCCGCGGGCGCGGTTATCAACAAACGCGAAACGGCGAGAGCCGCCGAAAATCCGGACGGGTTAATGCCCGCCGCCTCAGAGTTCGACTGGAACACGAACGTGTCTAAATATTTTAAAATATCGGCGGAGAAAACGCTGAAAGTTCCGATGCGCCTGGACGACGGCACGCCGTTTATGGTCACCGACGGAAGATTTACATTCGTCAATTCCTCGGCCGACAGATCGCGCTCGGATTTTGCCATCAAGCCGGGATTCGTGCCGCTTCTTAAAGTCCTCCTTTCGCCCGACGTCCCGCCGCAGGAGCGCGTGGTTTACGGTTTTGTGGGAACGCCCGGCGCCCTCGGCGACGGCCATCGCCGTCGAAGAGCCCGCCTGACGTCGGGCGCCAAAAGTATCGCCGTCGCGGGCGGAATTGTTCCGCCCATAGACGAACCCGCGATTTTCTCGGTGGAGCATCCCGAAAATCCCGACGGCGGCGGCAAATCGTGGTATATTCTCAACACTCACCCGTCCGAAAGCGACACGCGGCGCGTCGACAACATCGACACTTTCGTTAAAAACGCATCCATCTACCGCGTTTCTCCGACGGATACCGCCCTTATGGCGTCCATGGCCGCCGGCCGCTCCATTGCCGGAATTCTCCGGCTGATATTTATGGCGCTGCTGGCCTCGGAAAATATTATGGTCTTTATTCTCAATAAAAGATGAAAAAAAACTCAAACCGGCTATTACGCATTTTCGCCGTTGCGGCTGCCGCGCTGTTATCCCTTTCGTCGTCGCCGGCGGCGGATACGTCGAGGAACATCTTTGTTTTCGCCCAGATACGCTACGAGGGCGACTGGGATCCCTATCCCGGAATGTGGGAAGAAATAATAAGTTTTCTGACGACAACCACGAGCGTGGCCGCCGCGCGGGAAAGAAAAATAATCGCCGTCGGCGAGGGAATCTTTCAGACGCCGGTGGTCTGGCTTTTCGGCAAACGCGAATTTGCGCCATTAAGCGACGAGCAGGTAAAAATTCTCAGGGATTTTTTCGACAGAGGCGGCACAATGTTTATCGACGATTCCTCCGACAGCGTGGAGTCGCCTTTCAGGCGGGGAATCCAAAGAGAATTCGCCAGAATTTTTCCCGGAAAACGCTGGGGGCGTATACCCGAATCACACTCAATTTACAGGAGTTTTTATCTTATGAGAGGGCCCGCGGGACGCGTTATGCGCAGGGATTATCTTGAAGGCATATTATCAGGTTCGCGCTACGCCGCGGTGCTTTCGTCAAACGACATCGGGGGCGCGTGGCAAAAAGATAAGTTCGGAAACTATCTCTACGAATGTGTGCCGGCAAGAGAACGCCAGAGGTGGGAAAGCCACAAGCTCACCGTCAACTTTATCCTTTATTCTCTTACGGGAACATACAAAAGCGACGCCGTGCACCAGCCGTTTATAGAAAGAAAGATACGTCGATAGAAACAAATCCCGCGACGGAACCGCCGAAATGATTATAGTTTTTGAAAATATCGCTTTAATGCCGATTGCGGCCATATTTGCCTCCGCGGCGTTTTATTTTGCCGTTATAAAATCCCGCGCTCCGGCAATACTGCGGATACTCCGCGGCTTCGCCATAGCCCTGGCTTTGACGTCCGCCGCCGGAATGAGCGTAACTTTCCGGGAAGAAAAACCAAAAAAAACTCTGGCGGCGCTGATTGACGTTTCCGACAGTATGTTTTTAAGCGCCCGCTCCGGCGACATCTGCCGATATTTCAAAAAAAATCTTAAATCGCTGGAAAGCGTATATAGAGTCGAATTATTCACCTTCGCGGGCGCGTTGAAAAGCATCCGTCCGTCTCAAATATACTCTCTTGAAAAAAGCGGCCCGACGGACATAAAAGGCGCGCTCCGCGAGCTCCAAGAGGCCTTTGGCTCCGGAATAGACGGTATATTACTGTTTTCCGACGGGGTTCAGACGGCTGCGGAAACCGTGTCGTCGTCGAGCCGCCAAAGACAGAATAATACATACGGCAACATTCCGGTATTCGCGTTGGATGTCTTCACGGAACGCGGCGATGTCCGCGACGTTTCCCTTGCGGACGTAAAGCCGCCGGCCTTTTCATTCAAAGGTTCAAGAAACGAACTGGCGATGAACGTCCGTTCGCGCGGATTCAACGGTCTCGGCGCCGTTGTAACGCTTCAAATGGCAACCGGAGACGGCGCGGCGCGGGAATATGCGCAAATAAGCAGCGCCACCCTCACCCTGCGCGAAGGCGATAACCCTTTAAATTTACCCTTCGCGGCCGCCAAAACCGGACGCATCGAATATAGAGTATCAGTGAGCACTTTTGCCGGCGAAACGACCCGTGAAAACAACTCCAAGGCATTCGCCATAGACGTTTTACGCGACAAGCTCCGGGTGCTCTATCTGTGCGGACGCCCCTCGTATGAATACGCTTTCCTGCGGGATTTCCTTAAAAATGACTTCGGTATAGAACTGGTAACGTTCGTAATACTCCGCAACCCTGAAAATGTGGCGCTCGTGCCCGACGAAGAACTCTCCCTCATACCTTTTCCGGGCGCCGACGTCCTTATGAACCGGCTTCCCGACTTCGACGTCGTGATTTTCGAGAATTTTACCTTCGAGAGGTTCGGCATTTACTCGCCGCATTTTGAAGTCCTCAAAAAATGGGTGGGCGATGGCGGAGGATTTCTTATGATGGGCGGAGAGAACTCGTTCGCCGGCGGCGGATACGCCCGCACGCCTATCGTAGATATGCTGCCGGTAACGATAGGTCAGCAGAAAGAACCGGAAGAAACAGGTCTGTTCGCTCCGGTCACTGCCGACGGCGCCGAGGAACTGCTATACGGCCGGGACGAGGACGTCCGTGTACGGAAAAATCTGCCCAAACTCGACTGGCTCCAGATTATGAGCCCCCGGGCGGGCGCGAAAGTCCCCATAAAGCATCCATGGGCGAGGACGACATCGCTCGAAGCGGCGCCGGTTCTTGCCCTGCTTGACTTCAGAGCGGGCCGGACGGCGGCCTTGGCGACCAATTCCACGTGGCGATGGCGGATGGGCTCGGCCGACCGCGTCTATGAGACCTTCTGGAAAAATCTGCTCTCATGGCTGGCCTCGGCCCGCGACGATACCGCAAGAAATATCATAGGTCCGCCGCAGAAGGCGATTATCGGCGAAGATGTGGAATTCCTGGTAAAAAAACTCTCGCCGGCGGGCCGAATCTCGGCAACCGTCGCCGGACCCGACGGACGTCGCGAAACGCTGAAAGAATCCGGTAACGGCGGCGATTACGCCGCGTTCGCCTTCGCGCCAAAAACGTCGGGCCGTCACACGATAGAGATTACCGAGTCCGTAAGCGGCGCCGCGCTGCGCAAGTCGTTCAAAAGCTTCGTCGCCGGGCCATATTGGGCGGATGAATCGTCGAATCTGGAAGTCGACAGAGAATTTCTTGGGCGGCTGGCGCAGGAAACCGGCGGATTGTACGTGTCGGCGGATATGGCCGCCGCCGAAGGCGGTTTGCCGTCGGAGGAAATATCGAAACGCCTGAAATCAAGCCCGCGCGAAGCCGGAAGGACATCGGGGGAGGCCTCGACGCCGACGGTCTTTTTTGCGGCCGTTGTTCTTGTGATTTTAGCGGAACTTGCCCTGCGCTGGAAAAGATACGGGCTCTGGTAGATTTTACGCGGCGCACGCCGCATTTCATTCCACCTTCCTCATTTTTATATAATCTTCCCGATGAGCGCAAAGACAAAAGCGCTAAAGTTTCACGTGAAACAATAACCTATGAGCAAAATAATAGCGCTGGCCAACCAAAAAGGCGGGGTAGGAAAAACGACTACGGCGGTCAATCTGGCCGCCTCGCTCGCGCATCTGGGCGAAGAGACGCTGCTTGTGGATATGGATCCTCAGGCGAATGCGACTTCGGGCGTGGGCATAGACAAGAATCTTGAAGCCAACATCTACAGGGCGCTGCTGTCTGAAATTCCACTCGACGACGCCGTTCGCCCGACGGAAATCGACTGGCTCGACGTGGTTCCGTCAACGCTCGATTTGATAGCCGCCGAGATAGAACTCGCCGGAGCCGAAGAAAGAGAATTCTTTTTAAAAAAAGTTTTGGCCCGGTTTCATAAGGTTTATAAATATATAATTATCGACTGCCCGCCGTCTCTGGGTCTGCTTACGCTCAATTCACTGGCCGCGGCCGACTCTATAATAATTCCCCTGCAATGCGAGTACTACGCCCTGGAAGGCCTCGGCCAGCTGCTTAAAACCATAGAACTTATCCGCGAAGGTCTTAATCCCAAACTTGAAATTGAGGGCGTCCTCATAACTATGTATGATTCCCGGCTCAATCTGGCCAACCAAGTCATAGCCGAAGTAAAAAAACACTTCAAAGAAAAGACATATTCGACTGTAATACCGCGCACCGTGCGGCTGGCCGAGGCGCCGAGTTTCGGAAAGCCGATTATCACTTATGACAAAAATTCCAAGGGCGCCGAGGTTTATCTGGAATTGGCCGAAGAATTCTTAAAGAAACAAAAATAGCTGAAAATTGAAGCTGTTGTGTCTGTTCAAGCGGTGATGGACATATACGTTCAGGGTTGTCATTCCCGCGCAAGCGGGAATCCAGATATAAGAATGGATTCCCGATAACGACATTCGGGAATGACAATCTTGATTATGACGTAGTCGAACCGAGAAAAACGAATAAATATCTATAAGATAGGCGGCAAAATATGGTATTCTTTGAAATATTAGGTTGGCTGTTTGTTATTTGGCTACTCGGTAGCACTATCTACTCAATTAAATTTCATCTCGGCAATTATTTATTACAAAAACAAAGGATTAAAAATAAGGTGGTTGGCGAACTATATGAAACTCTACATAAGCAGATAAATTGGAAATCATTAATATTGATACAAGTATCTAAATTAACAATAGCGATTTTTTTACTGTATCTCTTGTTGAAATAAAAATTATCCAACGCCACATCTAAGGAGTAATAAACAATGCAAAGAGGATTAGGCAGAGGACTCGAAGCCCTGCTGCCGAAAAATAGAACCGCCGGGGGAACCCCCGCCGAACGCGGCGAAAGCAAGATTTCCGTCGACAAAATACACGCCAACCCCAATCAGCCGCGCAAAAACTTCAACGAAAATAAACTCAAAGAACTCTCCGCATCCATAAAAGCCCACGGACTTGCGCAGCCCATAGTCGTATCCCCCGCGACAGAGCCGGGAACCTATGAAATAATCGCGGGAGAAAGAAGATGGCGCGCCGCGAAAATGGCCGGATTAAAAGAAATACCCGCGGTGGTGCGCCACACCGACGAGAAAAACAAGTTTCAGATATCACTGGTGGAAAATATTCAGCGTGAGGACCTTAATCCCATAGAAGAAGCGCTCGCGTTCAGGTCCCTGATGAAAGATTTCGGGCACACGCAGGAAGATTTGGCAAAAACTCTGGGCAAAGACCGCTCGGTAATAGCAAATGCCGTGCGACTGCTGGGATTATCGCGGGAAATACAGGCGCTGATAGAAGATTCCACAATCTCCGCCGGTCACGGAAGAACGCTGGCCGCGATACAGGACGCCGGCAGGCAAAAAGAAATACTGAAAAAAATCCTCGACGGAAACCTGAGCGTGCGCGAAGTCGAACTAATCGCCCGCGAAATTAAAAAAGCGGGAAGCGACGCCGGCACGTCGAAAAAAAACAGACGCAACGCCGAACTCGCCCATCTTGAAAGCGCCCTGGAACACGCCTACGGAACCAAAGTCCGCATACAGGGCACTCCCAAAAAAGGAAAAATATCTATACATTATTATTCGCTCGAAGACCTGGAACGTTTGTCGCGCGTGCTTAAAAAAGCGGCGGCGAAATAAACTTTCTTAAAACAAAGTTAAGTCAATTGAAAAAGTGCCCAAAATGTCACCCTGAACCTTTCGCTTTTGTCACCCTGAGTGAAACGAAGGGTCTCGCTTTGGCTCGTCGGAAAACTAGATTCTTCGCGGAGTTTATCCTGAGCGAAAAACTGAGATTCTTCGCGGAGTTTATCCTGAGCGAAAAACTGAGATTCTTCGCTTCGCTCAGAATGACATAGCGAAGGACTCAGAATGACGCTCGCCGAAGGTCTCAGAATGACAAATAACGGGGGTTTTCAATTGACTCAAGTTTAAGAGGTGTCGGGATTATGCGGCTGAGTAAATATAAAATCGGAATATTGGCTGTCGCGGCGGCTATGATTCCGGCATGCGCGGCGCATCTGACGGCGCCGGCGACGCTGAACGCGGCCAAAAATTCCTCCGCGGAGCAGGCAACGGCGCATCCGGTTTACGTCTCAAAAATGCCCGTCACAAAATACAATTTGTTTGCCACAGGCGGCTGGGACGGCAACTGGTACGTCGGCAGCAACCAGGCCTGGATAGAAAAAATAAACCTCGCCGGCCGCAAAAAAAACGATTTTGTCCGCGCCTATCTGGGCGCAAAACTCGGAAGGATGAAAACACAAAACACGCCCGGCAAGCCGGCCTGGGTCAGGGAACCTTATCCCGGCGAAATCTACGCCGCAACATCGTCTACGCCCGCCTGGAGGCCGTCGGATTATCTTTTGCTGACAAAATCCGCCGACATACCGGCGCAATACGATTACGAAAACGCCATCGACACCGTAGGAGAAGCCCGCTGGTTCTGGGTCGAATGTCCGCTCGATAAACTCAATTTCGGCGGCGACAACTATATAGCCGTATGGTCGCCCAACGAATACTTTGATTCGGTGTCCTCGGCGCCGATTCTTGCCGCCGCGTGGGGCGACCGCGAGGTCGATTCATGGATAAATACTTCCCTGGGCCAATGGCCTCATCTGGCCGCGGAAAATCCTCTTAAAACACCAATAAGCGTATTCGAGCCGGCCATAGCCGTAAAACTCGTGCCTGCCGGCGCGGCGGCAGGCGTAAAAGTTGAAATCATTTCAGTGGAGGACACACCCGCGGCCCCCGATATTCTAAAAAAGATTACGGCCGCCGTATCCGGTTTCTCGACGGAAAAGGCCTGGCTCGAAATCTCCGCCGACTCCAAAAACTATCGGAGGGCGGGCGGATACGTTTACACTCCGCCTTACGTTTTCGTATTTGACCCGAAGGAAACCGCAACCGTAACTACCGGAAAAATAAGTTTAAGAGTCGCCGCCGAAAACATACGCGGCGAATTCGGATTCTCGCAACCCGTAAATTTGATTGTCGAAAAAAAATAGAGGTGTGCCAATGTCTCTAAAACCGGACGCCGCGCAAACCGCATCAGTCACTCAATCAATCTCATCCTCATCCTGCAAAAAATCGAGGGACCGCGCCAAACCGACGGCCTTGTCGCTCGTGGCGCTGTGCATTTTGACCGCCGCGACCGTAACCGCGGGGGCTGCCGAGCCATCGTTCTGGCAAAAATTGTTACGTCGGCCCGACAAACGTCAAAACGTTCCGACTACGGTGGCGGGTGTCCGCGGCCTCGACGAAGCCGGCGTCTCTGGCGACGCGACATCGCGCGATTACGACGCGCTGGCCAAAATCGAGGGCGTTTACATATCGAAAGCCGAACTCGAAAAATTTATCGCCGACGGGGGGCTCAGGTGAAAAAACTTTCAGCCCTCGCCGTTCTAACCGCATTGCTTCCCGCCTGCGCCCAGCTGCCAATGTCGGCGCCCGACGCCGCAACGGCGATAACCATCGGCTCAAAATTTGTAAGCGCGGCCGTCCCGATGTCCGACGCCGAAGAAACCGCGCTGGGCAAAGAAGTGGCGGCCAATCTGTGCGCCGGATTCGGTTACCGCGACGACGCGGCCGCGTCAAAATACATAAACCTCGTCGGACAAACCCTGGCCCGTCATTCGGGACGCGCCAACATCGCCTATCACTTTGCGCTTCTGGATTCGGAAACCGTAAACGCCTACGCCGCGCCGGGAGGATATATTTTTGTCACTAAGGGCGCCCTCAAACTGATGGAAAACGAAGCGGAATTCGCCGCGGCGCTGGCGCACGAAATATCGCACGTATCCTCGCGGCACATAGCCAAAGAAATACAAAAGGCAAACCTCGTCGGGGCGGGCACAGACGTTATCGCCCTGATGGCAAAAGATAAATCGCAGGCCGCTGCGCTTACCGGATTCTCCACCGATATACTTTTTAAGGGATATTCAAGGAAAGACGAGGAAGAGGCCGACGCAAAAGCCGTTGAAATACTTAAAGCCGCGGGTTACGACAGCGTCGCCTTTACGAATTTTCTGGAGCGCCTCGCTTCGCAAAAAGCCGACGAGCCGAGATTTATGGTGTTCCTTAAAACCCACCCGCGTCCGGAAGACCGCATAGCCCGCATCAAGCCCAAAACATCGACGGGAAGAAAAAACGAAGCGCGCTTCATTAACGCAACATCCAAATTAAAATCCCCCCGATAACATACACTCACCCCGCTATAACGGTGGCGCGGGAATAACATACGTTCTTTTTCTCCTTTGCTCTCCTATGTAAAAATAAAAGCCAACGTCCCCCTACGGGAGACGCCGGCTTATTTTTTCAGGCGTACCGCCATTACATTCGACTACATTTTACGCCCAAACCATCTTCTCTACTTTTTCCAAAACCACTTTCTTCGACGGATAAATATCCTCCGTGAGTTCCTCCGGATCGAACCACAACTTAATCTCATATTCCGACGATTCCGGCGACGAAGAACAGTGCACCACGTTTTCGAAAACCCCTTTTGTGGTCACGCGCCCGTAGGAGCCGCGAATGCTTGTGGCCTCCGCCTCTTCGGGGTTCGTGGCTCCGACGATGGCCCTGAGCTTTTTTATCGCGTCATTGCCTCTGTAAACCAGCGCCATCACGCGGTCGAACGGCTCTCCGAAAAGTTTTCCCTGTATATATTCTATGAGAGAATCAAAGAAGGGCTTGCCTTTGTGCTCGGCGTAATGTTTCTCGGCCAATTCTCTGGATACTTTGACCATTTTGGCCCCGATTATTATAAGCCGAGCGTCGGAAAGTTTCGTTATGACATTTCCCGTGAGCGACTTTTTGAGCCCGTCGGGTTTTACCAGTATGAGGGCGTAATCGACTTTGGACATAATTCCGGTTCTCCTTAATTTTGCCGTTCCCGATTTATTTCTTTTTCTTTCCGGCGGCATCCTCGACGACAACCTGCGCGGCGGCCAAACGGGCGATGGGAACCCTGAACGGCGAGCAGGACACGTAGTTCATTCCCGCGCGATGGCAGAATTTCACCGACTCAGGGTCTCCGCCATGCTCTCCGCAAATGCCTATTTTAAGATTCTTGCGCACGGAGCGGCCGCGGTCGATGCCTATTTCAATAAGCTCACCCACGCCGTCGGCGTCAATCGTCTGAAACGGGTCTACGGGGAGTATTTTCGACGTAAGATAATCCGGCAGGAAACCGCCTATGTCGTCGCGCGAAAAACCGAACGTCATCTGAGTGAGGTCGTTCGTGCCGAAGCTGAAAAACTCGGCGGTTTCGGCCATCTTGTTTGCAAGAAGAGCCGCGCGGGGAATTTCTATCATCGTTCCGTACAACACCGGTATCTTTACTCCGAGTTTTTGCCGGACTTCGGCAAGCACGCGGTCGAATATAAGTTTCTGGTTGTTGAGTTCGTTGACGGTGCAGGTTACGGGTATCATTATCTCCGGAACCGCTTTTTTCCCTTCTTTAATAAGCTCGCCGGCTGCTTCGATTATGGCCCGGATTTGCATCTCGGTAACTTCCGGGTACGTTACTCCAAGACGCACTCCGCGATGTCCCAGCATGGGATTATTTTCTTTAAGCGCGTCGCCTCGTTTTCTGGCTTCTTCCACGCTTATGCCGAGTTCCTGCGCCATAGCGGCGACCTTATCTTCCGAGTGAGGAACAAACTCATGCAAAGGCGGATCGAGCAGACGAACGGTTATAGGAAATCCGTCGAGCGCTTCCATTGTGGCTTTTATGTCGTTTTTAACGAAGACCGAAAGTTCCGCCAGAGCGGCCTTGCGTTCTTCAAGCGCTTTGGACATTATCATCTTTCTTAACAAAAACAACGGCTTGTCGCTGCCTTCCCCGTAGAACATATGCTCCGTGCGGAAAAGACCTATTCCCTCGGCGCCGAATTCAACGGCTTTTTTCGTATCTTTGGGCGTGTCGGCGTTGGTGCGCACTTTAAGAGTGCGGGTTTTGTCGACAAGCTTCATGAGCTCCGTATACGACGTATTGTGCTCAAGGTTCGGGTCTACAAGATTTAGCTTGCCCACGTAAACCGTTCCCTTGGTGCCGTTAAGCGTGATCCAATCGCCCTCTTTTACGGTAACGTCGCTTTTGGTCGTAAACGATTTCTCGTCGTCGGCTATTTCAAGTCCTTCACAGCCGACTATGCAGCATTTGCCCCAGCCGCGCGCCACAAGAGCGGCGTGCGAAGTCATACCGCCTTTGGACGTAAGTATCGCCTGGGATTTGTGCATACCGTCGACGTCTTCGGGAGAAGTTTCCTCGCGAACGAGTATTACTTTCTCGCCTCTGGCAGCCCATTGAACCGCGTCGTTAGAAGAAAAAACCGCGCGGCCCACGGCGCCGCCGGGACCGGCCGGCAAACCTTTGGCTATCACTTTGCTGGATGCCTCGAATTTGGGCTCTATCATCGGAAGAAGAAGCTCGACGAGTTGATTCGGATTAACGCGCATTATGGCGGTCGCGGCGTCAATAAGCTTCTCCTTGTACATATCGACGGCAATCTTGACGGCCGCCGTGCCGTTGCGTTTTCCGACACGGCACTGCAACATGTAGAGTTTCCCTTTTTCTATGGTGAACTCTATGTCCTGCATGTCATGATAATGCTTTTCAAGACGGGCCTGTATGTCGAAAAGCTCCTTGTAGATTCCGGGCATTATCTGTTCGAGCGTGGGAAATTTTTGGCTCTGGGCGTTCTTTGATTTGTCATTTATGGGCGCGGGCGTGCGGATGCCGGCGACGACGTCTTCGCCTTGCGCGTTGACGAGATACTCGCCGTAAAAATAATTGTCGCCGTTTCCGGGATTGCGGGTGAACGCGACGCCCGTCGCCGAGTCGTCGCCCATATTGCCGAAAACCATCGACTGAACGTTGACGGCCGTTCCCCATTCGTCGGGAATGCGCTCAATCCTGCGATAGTCCACGGCGCGTCTGCCGTTCCACGACATAAACACGGCGCCGATGCCGCCCCAGAGCTGATCTTCGGGCTTTTCCGGAAAACTTTTGCCGAGTTCGGAACTTATCATATTTTTGAACGTCGCGACAAGACCTTTGAGGTCGTCGGCCGTCATTTCGGTATCGAGTTTATATCCTTTGGAATGTTTGAGTTCTTCAAGCTTCTCGTCCATAAGTTTGCGTATGCCTTTGCCTCTTGCGGGTTCTCTGCCTTCGGCTTTTTCCATAACTACGTCGGCATACATCATAACAAGCCGACGGTAGGCGTCATAGGCAAAACGCGGATTATTCGTCATTTTGATGAGGCCCCGGACGGTTATGTCGTTAAGGCCGATGTTCAAAACCGTGTCCATCATTCCCGGCATGGATTTTCTGGCGCCCGAACGCACGGAAACGAGCAGCGGATCGTTTACGTCGCCGAATTTCTTGCCCATAAGTTCTTCGACTTTTTTAAGGGCTTTGTTGACCTCGTCTTTGAGAGTCGGGGGATATTTCTTTTTATTTTCGTAGTAATGTGTGCAGACGTCGGTGGTAATTGTGAAGCCCGGGGGGACGGGCAGACGCAGGTTCTTATGTCCCGCCATCTCGGCGAGGTTCGCGCCTTTTCCGCCCAGCAGATTCTTCATCGACTCGTTGCCGTCGGCCTTCCCGCCGCCGAAAAAATAAACGTACTTCTTTGACTTAGCCATGGTAACGTCTCCTTTTCTATCTATATATCTCGTGAGTTCCTATGTCGTAATATAAAACTTCGCCGGGGTCGCAAAATCTGAACAATAATCTGTACTCGTAATTGACACGATACGACCAATAACCCGATAACTCACCTTTCAATTTATGGGTATTTAACTTTCGCTCAAACGGATTTGACAAAAATATCTTTTCCTGTCTTTGAGCAAGTTTCTTTATGTTCTCCGGCAGTTTTCGGTACGCTCTTGTAAAGTGTGAAGTCGGATAAATCTTGGAGATTTTCATCTCTTGTCAAGCTGAGACAATGAGCGCATCGGACGTATCTTGCCCGCCTTGTATTCTTTTTCACCCTCTCTGATTTTAATCAGCGCATCGCGGGTTTCGTCCAAACGACGCCGAAGGTTATCGTACTCTTTCTTCGGCAATATGACCAGTTCGTCGCCGTGAGTAATTTTTTTTGGTACCAAGGTCAATGTTGTCATAATGAACCTCTCGAATAATATGGGTGAATTGTCCTACTGAAGTGTCTGAGGTTTGACTTCCACAATTCCGCGGGTAACCGCCTGCTTGGCCGCGGCCGAAAGCCCCGCGTTCCATTCCTTCATCTCATCCAAGTCCAATCTCTTGACGACCACGTCCACCCGACGGTTCTTGGCGCGGTTTTCGGGAGTATCGCCGGGTGAGACGGGATGATATTCGCCGTATCCGGAGGCGGTAAGCCGCTTCGGCTCGAAAGATAAATCCTCGAGCATAAATCTCAAAAGATTTGTGGCGCGGGACGTGGAGAGTTCCCAGTTCGACGGAAACTGCGACGTTCGTATGGGAGTGTTATCGGTATGGCCCTCTATGGTTATTCTGTTGGGGTCGTCGGTAAGAAGCGACATTACGTCTCTGATTATCGTCTTGGCTTCGGGATAGATTTCGGCTTTTCCCGGGTCGAACATATACTTTTCGGAAAACGTTATTATCAAACCTTCCTTCTGCGAGAGTTGTGTGGAAACAAACGACTGCAGGGAATTCGCCAGGACGTAACCGTCTATCCTCTCTTTGATTTTCTTGAGTTGGTCCTCGGTAGCCGCGGCGGAAAGAGCGAAAAGCATGACGAAAAACACCAGCAGCTGCGTGACGAGGTCGCCGTAGGATGTCATCCACTGAGGTGTAGGAGGCGGCTTAGCTTCTTCTATTTTTTGAAGTGCCATTTTGTTTTAGTCGAGACGCAAGAAGCAATATTCGCCTCTTGGGTCTGCCTAAGCTTTTTATCCGTCTAAATTTTTATGCTCCGGCCGCGGCGCGTTCTCTGGCCGACGCGATTTTTCTTAAGCGCGGCTCAAGATACGCCTGCAAATTACCCTCGATAATTGAGGGGGTCGTGCCGGACTGAAGCAGCAAAACTCCGCGTATAATAACCTGTTTTACCAGAACCTCTTCCTCGCTGCGCCTTTTTAGTTTTCCGGCGATGGGGTTAAACAGCAGATACGCCGCCATAGCGCCGTAAAAAGTCGTCAAAAGAGCCACGGCCATACCCGATGCAATCTGGGACTGGTCCTGAAGGTTTGCAAGCATCAGTATAAGACCTATGACCGTTCCTATAAGTCCGAAAGCCGGCGCGTATGTGCCCAGAGCTATGAATATTTCCTGACCGACCTTATGGCGCTCCTGCACGAATGCCACTTCCGTTTCAAGAAGTCCGCGGATGAACTCGGCGTCCTGTCCGTCGACGACAAGCTGCACTCCGCGTTTCATAAAATCGTTGTCTATTTTTTTTATGTCCGATTCAAGCGAAAGGAATCCCTCGCGCTTGGCTTTCTGCGCGAGCGAAACGAACTGCGATATTATGCCCGTGGTATTCTCGGCGGGCTCCATCATGACTTTGCGGGCGATATTCCAGACGCCCAGAAACTGCTTGAGCGGATAGTTAATGAGCGTGGCGCAAATGGTTCCGCCGAAAGTAATCATCATCGACGGAATGTTGATAAAAAGAATGAATTGCCTTATGTCGAGTCCGCCGCCTCTGAGCATTATTCCCAATGCGATGATAAAAAGTCCGGCGACGGCTCCGATTAATGTAGTTATGTCCACTTATCTCTCCCGATTAAATCTCCCCCGACCCATCTTTTCAAAAGATGGAAGCATTTCTCATACAATACGTTTTCATTCCCCCTTAACAAAGGGGGGCAGGGGGTTGTCTTTCCCCATTTACAAAGGGGGCACAGGTGGATTTCCCGTTATCTTTCTTTTGTATTCTACCACTTTCTCGACGATTTCCGTCGGAGATTCTTTGACGAGATACTGATTATTGGAAATTAAAACGACCTTTGTGTCGGGCATCGACTCCACCGATTCTATCAGTTCCGCGTTAATCGTAACCGCTTGTCCGTTCAACCTGTGAAGAATTATCATGAGATTGTTGAAAAATATATTTTTTGACCATTTTGTCATTCCCGAATGCTTTAATCGGGAATCCATTGTTGACGGAAGCCCTGGATTCCCGCTTTCGCGGGAATGACATGACAAGGGGTTTTCAATGGCCTCATCATGAAAATTGGTAGCGCCAACGGGATTTGAACCCGTGATCTCCGCCTTGAGAGGGCGGCGTCCTAAACCGGACTAGACGATGGCGCCGTTACCGAGAAGGATTTTACAAAATAATTCCGTCCAATCAAAATCTGAAAACCGCCTGAGTCATTACGCGCCATTCCCTGTGGTCGCGTTCGGCGCTTTCCAGAGCGCTCGACGAAAAATCAAGCACGCCGGAGACCGCGGAAACGGGGCGGGGCTTATATATTATCCGAACCGATGTCTTTGAAAAAACAACATCTTCATCCATTCCGGTAAGTTGAGTGTGTTCCATCTCAGGGAACACGGGATCGGCGTATTTCATCGTGACGATTGCGTTAAAACCCCGCATTTTGGTCACGAAACGCCCTGAAAGATATTCGTGGCCCACATAGTCGAGAGGCGAACGGGCGATGGTATAGCCGGGAAAGCGCATATCCGGTATCTCGGCCCAACGGACAAGCGCGTCCACGGAAGATGCCCTGTAAGCGGTTTCAAACACAACGGGAATTCCTTCCGGCGATGAGGATGTTCTTTTGTAGACGGCGGATTCGGCGCTAAAAGAAAGTCCGCCCGCCAAGCCATAAGTGCCGAAAACTGAAACGGCCATATCGTTGTCTCCGCCGCCGGCGGCGGCGATGGCGCTCTCGGAAGCCGCCGAGACGAATCCGCTCAGGCCGACGGCTAAAGCGCCGGCGCCCTTCAGTCGCAGTTCGGCGGCGTAGTAGTCAACCGTCTCGTATTGAACCGCCGCGGTCGCGCGCGCGGAAAATATTTTTGAGTTCCAGAACGCCTCGACCGAATCCGCGGGCGCGTAAACATTATTCACCGCGAGTCCCCATATCCCATATTTGAAATATCTTCTGCCGGCGGAGATTCCGGCGCGGTCCCCGGCTTCCACATAAAGTTCGTCGACCCAAAGGGGGTCCGAAGTTTTGAAGTTTATTCCCACGGAGCCCGACGAATACTCGTTGACGCCCCAAAAACCGAAGTTTCTCAAAGCCATCCGGCCGAAAACTTCCTTTTTTCTTACGTCCATCGTCAAACGAATCTGCTGAGAAAATGCCGCCGCCGACGCGGCGATATCCTGCCCCCACGCATAATCGGAGTTTATGGCAAACTCGGCGCCCATACTGAGGCGGGGCATTTCTTTGACGGAGTTTTCCAAACTTATCAATGCGTATTCCGTCCCGAAATATTTAACCACCCTGTCGAAACGTTCTTCATCCGACGGATCAAAAATCTCGACCTGCCAGGCGATTTCGTTGAAAAAACGCGCCCATGCCAGCCGCGACGGCGCGGTTTTTTTCATCCGGGCATATCGCTTGCGTAAGTTATCCCGCCCTTTGGACGCGAAATATCCTATTTCTTCTATAACGGAACTCTCAGACAGAGCCGCCGGAACCGTCAACGGCTCCGATGCCAGCGCGACAGGCATCTTTGCGAACCACGCGGCGGAGACCGCCAAAACGACAAGCGCGACGGAAAATTTTCTCGGCAGAGCGAATGACCGGCTCGCCGTCGGATTATTTTTCATGAGAGTTTTTCCTCTTTGTTTTAAATCTCAAGCGTGAAATAAACGCGCATCTCGTTGTACACGCCGCTTGCGGGCCAGGATTCCGTTTCTTCTCTGTCCCAAATCGTATTTTCTATATAAAATTTCATATCTTGCGCCACAGGCCGCGAATGCCTGAAAATGTATCGCGCCTGAGATTTACGCCAGTATGAATCCCACAGATAAACCAGATTGATTTCATAGAAAACGTATTTCGGAACGACTAAAGTCCTCTCCGGACGGCTCTGCCATGGCCCGACGTCTTCTTTTATATGAGGAAAATACGTGAATGCCGCGTCTATGCCGCGTGTGTCATGATCGAAATATAAATGGTCGCGGGCGGAGTAGGCCAGAGATGTGGCCATTGGCGTAAAACCCTTGGCCACATCGCCCAGTTGTACGAACACATTAAAATTGCGTTTTTTTATCGCGTCAAACCCGCCGACGACGGCCCAGCGCGCCTCGTACGGGTCGGTATCCTCTATGATACCGCTCTTGGTCGGACGGTAAGCCGCGACTTCAAGGATGAATTCCCTCAAGCGCCATGGAGAACGCCACCACAAGTCCAAACTTGCGGCGTCCTCGGAAGATATGCCGCTAAAAAGCGCGTTCGCTCCGACCTCAAAATGTCCGTCGGAGAACTCTTTTGAAACGCGGGCCGCCCAGTAATCGTCGGCGCTTTCAAACCCTGTGGTTCCGGGATAATTTGTGGAGGAAAGCCGCGCGAAAACGCCGGATATTTTCAGGCCGACGGCCGATATGTCGTCGAGCAGGGCGCCCTCAAAAGCGTCGAAATTGTTGTCGGCTATCAACCCCAGACGTCCGAGAATAAAATATATGCGCCCGATTTTCAGCGACGAGCGGCCGACGGGCAGCCGCAGTGTCACATTGGCCTCGTCCACTTTAAGTCGTTTTGGATCGTTGCCGACCGCTTTGAAACCGAGTTCTCCGGATACCGGACCGGGACGTGACGGAGGCGAGCCGTAGAGCATATGAAACGACGGTAAAATGGAGACCCCCGGCTCTGCGGCAAAAGGGTGGTTGTAAAAACTCTGCGCGTAAGCCGCCATCCGTCCGGTAATCCGGGAGTCGGCGGACGCGGCCCGCTCTTTGTAGGTCGAGACGGTATTTTGAATTCTTAAAATATCGAGTTCGGTTTCAAACTCTTCCGCAAGGATGCTTATGGAACGCGGGGCAACGTCGTATCCCTGCAAACGGCCGGCGGAAATGGCTTCGTCGGTCGCTTTTTTTAGTTCGGCCAGCGCGCGGGCGTAGTCGACGCGGCCGGACACAGCGTCGGGCGCAGGCATAAGGTCCGCTGCCGCCAGATATTCGGCGGCGGCGCGGGCTGTATCCAAACGGAACGCAACCCCCGCTATCGCGCCCGCCGGCCGCAAAAACACCGCGACGGCAAACAACACCGCACAACGAAAAAAATATCCTGATTTCATTTATTTATGTGAACTCTCAGCGGAAAAAACGAGGAGAATACAAGCGGCGCAAGGGCAAAAAAATAACCCTTCGCCTGGGCGCCTCCAAAGAAGCATTTTCCGAAGAAGGGTTATTAAAAACTGCCGCGGGCGTATGACACTCGCGCTAAAAATTTATTTGTACGAGTCCACCACGCCTTCGTATATTGCCTTTCCTATCTTCCAAGTATATCCGGCGTCGCGCAAACGCGCTTCCTCATAAGGATTCGACAAGTGAGAAGGTTTCGTTACCACACCGGGAATTGAAGACGTGTTCAAAAGGAGCCCCGCCGAGGAAGTGCCAACGCCCTTATCCGTAATTTTGAGGGTCTCCACCAGACGTTTTTGAATCCCCTGGGCAAGTTTCAAACTTTCCGCAGCGCGGGGTCCGTATTTGTAGTAGTAAGTTTTGGTGTAATTCATCTCCGGATTCGTCGAGCGCGGAAACGCCACTCCGATAAACTTATCGGCGCCGGAAGCGTTTATGGCCGCGACCCTGGCCGCCACAGTTATGGAAACATCGCCGGAGCGGGTCATCACGGTATCGGCTCCGCCGTATTCTATAAGGCAGTTTTTAAGCACGGTCGCCACGCGCAAATTGACGTCTTTTCCTTTAAGTCCCGTCGGCCCAAGACCGCCGGAAGTTCCTCCGCCGCCCGCCGGATCTATCATTATCTTTTTGCCGGACAGCGGTTTGACGGTCGGAGCGGGGGGAGGAGTTACGACGGGGTCTCCACCGACGGCGGCGCCGTAGTTGTCCATCACGCCCAGGTAGTGACCTCTTGCGATTTTATCTATGTAAGTCGAATCTTTGAGGCGCGCTTCTTCGTAAGTGTTAGATATGAAAGACGACTCCGTCAGAGCGGTGGGCATTAACGCGGTATTGAGTAAGCCAAGATCTGTCCTCTCTTTTAATCCTCTGTTTTTTAATCCCAGCGCTTCGATTAATCTACCCTGGAGTTTTTCCGCAAGTTTTTTGCTGTTCGCATTTCTGGTGGGGTGATAAAGTGTTTCGGTGCCGTTGACCGTTCTGTCGGTTGCGGCATTAAAATGAATTGAAACAAAACTGCCTGCGCCCCAATTATTCGCTATCGTACCGCGTCCGCTGGGTGTTATGTAGATATCGGTATCCCTTGTTAATTTGGTGTCCGCGCCCTGCGCTTTCAGATATTCGTCGAGTTTTTTGATAACGGAAAGATTGACCTGCGCTTCTTTTAGTCCCGTCGGGCCGACAGCGCCGGGGTCGGTGCCGCCGTGTCCGGCGTCCAAAGCGATTTTCTTGCCGGTCAGTCCGCCGGCGTGAACCGCCGAAACGGCAAAAGCAAGCGACGCGATTACGGCAAAAAACTTTGTTCTTTTTGATGCTTTCATAATACCCGTCCCCCTTCTTAAAAGAAGGTTTTATCGAATGGTGGAATTTTACAAAAAAAAGGGGGGGTTGTCAAGTGGCAGGGGATTAAAGGCAGTGAATGGTAAATAGTGAATAGTAAAAACAAAAACTGTGGCGGCGAATGGAAGGCGCGGCGTCGGACAATGGTAAATTCCCCCTTAACAAAGGGGGTACGGGGGTTGTAAAATCGCC
>PHAN01000021.1:53801-55449 GCA_002841695.1 Elusimicrobia bacterium HGW-Elusimicrobia-1
AGATACTCGTCGGAGAAATGCCTGCGCCCGAAAGCGTGAGTTTCGGCTTTGTCGTGGAGCCGCCGTATTCGGTGTTGTAACGGATGTAGGCGGTTATCGTCAGAGCGGAGCCGGATTTTACGGGGACTTGCCATATCCAGTTTTCTCCTCCGCCGAAGCCATAAGAATTGGGGTTTGTTCGCGTTACAGATTTTTCCTGCCAGGGTTTTACTCTGTAAGTTATCGAAATGTCTTCAAGGCGGGGTGTCGTCGTTGAGTTTGTCGTCGTAAATGTGCTTTGATATTGAATGTAACGGCCGTGCCAATTCAGAGTTTGGCCGTTTGATACTGTGAGCCAAGACGGGGTTGATGAGTTTATCGAAAACGGATAAGACGATACGCGGATTCCGACGGCAATGTTTGTGCCCGCGGGTTGCGAGGAGGGGTTCCATGAGACGCTTGATACGACGATTTTTGAGGCGGTGTCTATGACGGCGGAGCGATAGGTTCCCGTTGAAAAAAACGCGCCTTCTTCGGAGGAGACCGACGATATTGTGGGTTCTGTGGGGGCGTAGTGGCGTATACGTATCCAGTCAACTTTAGCATCCTGTGCAGTATTTGCGATTGTTATTTTTTTATTATTTATGCTGTTTACAGAACTGCTCGCAAAGTAGGTCCCATTTTTATAAAAATATGCTGCTGATGGCAATACAGCCATGGACAGTATGTCATAAGTATTGTATGTCATACTCACTGCTGAAATAGCAGTTCCAGTTGCTGAGTTATATACATTATATCTTGCCTGCCACTGTTGAGCATCTGCCGTTGAGATTTCTCCTCCAATGCTCCACGTTACTGTATCTGTTCCCCAATCTCCATACCCGACCATGAGTTCTATCGTGCCTGTCGCCCCAGTATTCATCGTTCCCTTCGTTTCAATAATTTTGTTATTTGAAAACGTTGAATTGGATACAACATGATGTCCCCAACTTGGCGAAGGAACACTTATTGTTAGTATGCCATCTGCTACTGATATCCCCGTTCCCGTTGCTGTCCATTTACTTGCATCAAGCGAACTACCGAGAAAATCATCAAAAAATTCAAAAGTATTATCCCCACTCTGTGCTACACTGGCGCTGGCATTGCCATAATACATATAAATCGTGTTATTGCCCGCCGGGAGTGTGGAGATTTTCACCCAAAAGCCCTTTGGCGTTGTGGTGTTGTCGTCAATCCAGTAAGGTACTGTCGTCGTTGCGGTTGATGGAGTGAAACGAAAATCGGCCATTGTTGACTGTGCTGATGAGCGGATTAACGTCCACGCGGAACCAAACGCGCTCGTAGGTATCCATACCTGATAATCCGAAAGGCCGTAGGCGAGGGAGTTGTTGATTGTGATTTTTCTTCGATACTTCCAGCCGGCAAGCCACATTTCTGACGGCGAATGACCGGGCGTGGTAAAAGACGAGCCCTGCCAATCGAGTTGTAGTTGGGTTTCGGGATACCAAGTAGCGTTTACTAAAACGCCGCTTTGCCAGTCGGTTTTGGATGTGTGGGTTATTTGGGATGAGGCCCAAAGTCGGGAAGCGGGAAGGGTGAAGAGTAAAGAGAAAAAGACAAGGACGGCGACGCGACGGAGGACGAAACCGCTATTGTCATTGCGAGCCCC
>PHAN01000022.1 GCA_002841695.1 Elusimicrobia bacterium HGW-Elusimicrobia-1
CCAAGGCGGAATTCCAGACGGAAAACTTTACTTCGTATGCGCCGCTTAGAGGTATGCCGTTTTTGTCGGTGAGGCGGCCCTGCAGGTTCATCAGGCGGGGGACGGAGGCGGCGCAAACGGAATTACAGACAAGCGCGACAAAAGCGACAATATACGATATTCTCAACGGCATAAACGCCCCTCCCGTTCCCCACAATTTTAAGATAAGGACGCCGAAAAACCACCGTCACATCATATAGCAATGGTTTGAGATTTTTTCAAGGTTTTTTTAAGGATTTTTTTTCAGCGCGTCATACAGTCCGGGATGGAAGGGATTTATCATAAAAGCGTTTTCGTAATGCGCCCGTGCCGACGGTCCGTCGAGGCGAAGCGCCGCGATTTCGGCCAGCACAAGATGGGGCGTGACGTAATTGCGGTTGCCGTCGGAGACGGCGCGGATAAAACCTTCGGCCTCGTCGAGCCGTCCCAGCAAAATCATGGCGCGGGCGACTTTGACGGCCACAACCGGATTCTTGTCGGCGGCATACGCCCGCTCGTACTGGGTCAGAGCCGCCTCAAAATTTCCTCTGCGGCGAAATTCGTCGCCGAGGCGCGCGTGCCTCATAAGGTCCGACGGTATCAGTTCTTCTTCGGAGCGAATTTCATATTGCGGCAAATCCGGCAGTCCCGTCGAGGCCGGAACGGCGAAGCCCGCGATATGCTTGCGCCATCCGCGCTCGATTTTTGCAAACGAACTCCCCGTAACGCGCGCGAGCGCTTTTTTCTCGTCGGACTTTCTCATTTCGGCAAGCCATTCCGGTATTACCCTGTCGCCATATTCCGCGACTATGAAATCGACGAAACTTGCCGCCTGCGCAAACGCAAGGGAGATGTCGTCTTTCGTGGGAAGATAGACCAGCGAGGGCGACATCTTGTCGAACGCTATAAGTTTGCCGGACTTAGCCGAAGCGGAAAGTCGGGAAGCGGAATAATCCGACAGATAAAGCGGTTTGCCAGAACGCCAGAGAGTATCCGTCCACCGGGACAGTCCCTCGTGCGCCCACAACGGGCAGTTGTATTTGCTGACGCGGTTAATTACAAAGTGCGAATATTCGTGCGCGAGAGTGTCGAGCCAGGCGTATCCCAGAGCAAGGTTGCGCGGGGAAAGTATCATCAGGCGGTTGAACTTGCATATCCCGACGGTGCCGGACTTCTCCAAGAGTTCCTTGCCCAGCGTGCTCGCGGCGGCAAAACTGCCTTTGTCCGGATAAATCTCAACCAAAACTTTTTGGGGCGCGGCATATCCGAATATGTCCGCGGCGGTAGAGCGGATTTTTTCAAGACGCTCCAGAGCAAAGTCGGCAAGCAGCGCGTCGTCGGCAAAATAGCGTATTACAAATCCTTCGGATTCTTTTTGAAGAAATCCGTCGGAGAGGCCGGCCATATAGGCCGAATAGTTTGCCAAAAAATCTTTTTGCGATAACGGCGGCGACGACAGCCCTGATGCAGCGGGATAATCTCCCCGATAGAGAGCCAGCCACGCCGACAGCCGTTTTTGTCCGGACGACGACGCGGCCGCGACAAGTTTTTCCGCCGCATCGAAATCACCCGCCTCAATGACGCGGTAAAACTCTTTTTCCGACTGGGTTTCGTAGTAAGCCGACGACGGAACGAAAAACAGCAAAGTCAAAGCCGCCGCCGCAAGAATCGCGTTTTTCATTCGGCCAGCCGCCTGTAATATTTTTTTATCATTTCCTCGTAATCGGCGGGATGTTTCTCTTTGAGATATTTGAGTATGTCCTGACGGAACGCCTGCGGCGCTTTATAATCCTGCGCGCCGGGAAGTTCGACTTTTTCCTCGCGCGCGCCCGTAAAACCCCCCGCGCCCGACGCCGGTGAGGCCCCGCGGCTACCGCCGCCCGACGGCCTCAGCGTAGGCGCCGGCCTTGAGCCGAACGACGCGCCTCCCATCCCCTGCGACGCCGACGAGAGATTTTCCGACGACGACGCCAGCAACTCAATAACTTTTTTCTGATCCGCCGCGCCGGATTCCGGCGCAAACCCCGAGAGCTTGGCAGCCGATACGCCCATCAGGTCCATCGCCTCGGCGATGGTCTCAAGGGTATCGTAAGGCACTGACGCCGTCCCCTTGGCAAGTTTTGCCAGAGCGTCACGCGCCGACGACAAACGGCCTTTGAGCGCGGCCTGCCGCGAAGCGTCGACGGCGGACGTCTTTTTTTCCTGCGATGTCAGCGGCGCTTCGGGACTTGATTTAAGTATCCGCGATATTTCTTTTTCTTCGTCCGATATTTCCCGGGCGGCCGCAATATCGGATTCCTTTGAGGGACTTACGGACGATTCCATACCCGATATTATGCCGCCGTAACACGATATAACGTCGTCGAGCAGTTTCTGCGAATTGGATACTTTTCCGCGCGCGAACTCTTCGCGGATATTTTCCATAAGATTTAGAGGCCAGGCCGCGGGAGCGTGGCGGCCCGACAACGAACGCGCTTTTTCTACGGCGGCCCGCTGGCGGACGGCAAGGATTTTGAGTATGCTTTCCTGCCCGGCCAGAGTTCTTGAGCGGCGGGCCGAAATAGTTTTTTCCGTCGAAGCGAGTATTTTTTCCTGCTCCGCGACAATGTCCGCCAATTCGCCGGACGCGCGCGAAAGAGCCGCCGCGGATTCCGCGGGACGACTTCGGACGGAGAGGTTTTCCGACGCCTTTTTAAGAAGGTCGCGCATTTTTACGAGTTCCGCCTTCATCTTGGACATCATTTCGGCGGCCGACGACATATTCCCCGCGGCCGCCGCGGCGCGGATGTCGTCGAGAAGATTTTTCGCCGACGGAAAATCCATATCGCGCGCGGCTTGCGAATTGACAAAATCTTCCGGAAGAAGCTGCGGCATATCGCGGATGAGTTTTTCTATCTCGCTCATAACGCGCGATATTTCGCCCAATTCGGCGGACAGGGCATCCGCGTTGAGCGCCTCAAGCGCCTCCATAGCCGCGTCGAATCCGCGCTCCATCGACAGAAAATCCGTTTCGATGTCGGCATAGCGCTGATATTTTACGACGTCGGCGGCCAGAAGCGCCAGATTTTCAAGCGCGGCGACGGCGCGCGACTGGGCGGAGGCCAAACGTTCGCGCTCTTTGGCGGCGGCGGCATCGACGGCATCGGTCATAGGTTTGGCCGCCACGGCTTTAAGGTCATCGCGTATGCCGGTGTATTCTTTCATCAGATAGCCGTCGAAATAAGGGTCGGAAGACATTTTATCGAGGGTCGCCGACAGAGCAGACGCCAACTTTTGCGCCGAGGCGCGGATGGCCGTCTGCTCCGAGGCGAGCCGTTCCCAGGGCGCGGTCTTTTGTTTTTCCAGTAAATCGCGGGCGGCCGTCTGCGCGCTCAGAATATCCATTGACGACGAAGCGAACGCCTCCAACTCCGATATTATCGCTTCATGATTTTTTTCGTACGTCATTATCTCGATGGCGTACGTCGCCGAACGGCCGATATTTCCCGCCGCATCGCGCGCCGTCACGCAGTATCTTATGCCCGATGCGTCCGGTTTTAACTTTCTTAAATCCAGCGTGTGTTCCGCTATCCATTTGCGCGGAGTGTCGTCCTCCGTCGGAGACACGGCGTATTGCGACTCTTGGCCGCCCAATAGATGAAATGTCGCCGACACCGCGCCGAAATCGTCGCGGCAGACAAAAACCACCGGTATTTTCTCGTCCCCGGCCGCCATAATATCCCGCGCGGGCGAAACGATTTCTACCGTCGGCGCGAGGTCCCGTTTTACATCAATGCGATATTCCGGAGAAAGAAACTCGAAGCCGCCGGCGGAAGTCGCGTATTTATATACGCCGGAACGTCGGGGTGTCAGCAGCGCAGAGGCCTTTTGGCCCGAGGAGTCCAGCTTCATCTTTGAAACGGATTCGCCGATTATTATCGAGGCGGCATCCAGCTTGCGCGACGCAAAAGCCGTTATTTCGACGGACGTTCCTTCGAGGTATTCCAAATTCGGGTCGTTTTCCGTTACGCGGGAGTCGGTTTTCGTGTACGACGGATATTCATATTTGACGAGAAACCTCCGGAAAACGGCCGGATGCTCCACCTTTATCCGATATTCGCGAGTGCGAGCGCCGCCCAGCGCGAAGTAATATTTCATATCCTCGTACACCGCCTCAAAACGTTTTGTCCACACCGCGGAATCCGCCGACACCGACGACTCCGGCGCAATTCTTACGGCGCGTTTTCCCCCTTCCGAGACGTAAAGCCGCGGAATTTCGCGCGATGATACCGGCAGCGCGGCGGAAATCTCGACGCCGTCGCCGAATACAACGCGCGTATCGCCGGGCGACACCGCAATGGCGGATGAATCCAGCGACGACTTAGACAGGGCAATGAGAGCGGAGCGGAATTTGAGAGGATAACCCAGAGCGAACGCGGCAAGAAAAGCCGCGAGGGCGGCAAGCGCCGCCGCTTTTTTCGACAATCCGAAAGGCACAGAATCCTCGGCGCGCGAGGCATCGAGCAGCTTTGAAGTTTTTTCTATGTGGGCGAGGGCCAGAACTTCCGGGAATTCCGCCGCGCCTGCGGCATACGACTTATCGGTCAGAAGGGAATATGCCGTCGAGAAATCGTCGGACAGAGAAGGATTCAGGTGTTCGTGAATACTGATGAGCCGGGCCGGTTTGCAGGCGAATTTGAATTTTATCGCCGCGCGAACCGTCAGATAAACCGTCCACGCGCCCTGCAGCGCCGACAGATGGGCGTAACCGATTACGGAAACATTCAGAAACGCCGAGGCAAACGCGGCGAGACCGAATATGGCCGCGGCAAAAACTGTCGAATCCGCAAGCAACCGCGCCACGGCCGCAATCAGATATCGCCGTCTCAGGCGCGCAACGAAATAAATTATTTTATCCCCGTGATTCATCTTGTCGCCTCGCGGCGCGCGGATCAAATCGGTTCAATTTGCCGAATGTCAGATTTCATGATATTCCGTCGGAGGGAACATTTATGGTAAAAACCCGTAAACACGGGCCGGGGAGATTTTTTGCCGCTGACCGGCGAACGCGGAACGTTTATGCTTTTTTCACCGTCTTACCCCTTTATGACCCCAAGAGGCCGCATCCGCGCTACCTTCTTTGCGATTCCCGCTCCGGAGCAGACAGCCGCCACTTCAGAAATATCTTTATAAGCTTCCGGCGCTTCCTCGGCCAGAGTTTTCCACGATTCGGAAACGACATAAATACCCTCGGAAGCCAGGCGATTTTTCAGTTGTTCGCCGCGCACTTTTTTTAATATCTGCGAGCGGCTCATAACGCGGCCCGCGCCGTGCGGATTGGAGCCCCACGTTTCTTTCATCGCCGGTTGAGTGCCCGTAAGAACATAACTGGCGGTACCCATTGTTCCCGGCAGAAGCACCGGCTGCCCGATGTCCGCATAAGCGCGCGGAATGTCGGGATGTCCCGCCGCGAAAGCCCTCGTGGCGCCCTTGCGGTGCACGACAACTTCCCTGCCCGCGTGTTTTTCGCGCTTGGCTATATTGTGCGCCACGTCGTAAACCAGCTCCAGTCCTATATCGGACAATGGACGGGCGAGAACCCTTGTGAAAACTTCGCGCGTCCAGTGGGTAATGAGCTGACGGTTGGCCCATGCGTAGTTTGCGGCGGCCGCCATGGCGGAAAAATACTTTTGACCTTCGGGCGATGAAAACGGAGCCGCAGCCAACTGGTGATCGGGAAGCCGTATGGAGTACTTGCGGGATATCTCGACGAAAGATTTGGCGTTGTCATCGCAAACCTGATAACCCAGCCCGCGGGAACCGGTATGAATCATTACGGTAATCTGCCCCGCAAAAAGACCGTAAGCGGCGGCGGCGCTCGCGTCGTAAATTTCCGCCACTTCCTGAATTTCAAGAAAATGATTGCCTGCGCCGAGTGTGCCCAGTTGTTCGCGTCCTCTTGACGCAGCGCGGGGCGAGACCGCTTCGGGATCAGCTCCATCCATGGCTCCGGATTCTTCGGTAAAGTCAATATCCGACGGAACGCCGAAACCGCGTTTTACCGCCCAGCCGGCTCCTTTTTCAAGAACCTGCCCGACTTCCGACTGCGACAGAGTAATTTTGCCCGTGGAACCCACACCCGACGGAATATGGCGGAAAAGTTCGTCTATCAATTCCGAGATTGTTATTTCGTTTCTGGAAAGATTTGTCCTGAGAAGTCGTACGCCGCAGTTAATGTCGTAGCCGACGCCCCCCGGCGATATTACGCCGGTGTCCGCGTCGAAAGCCGCCACGCCCCCTATCGGAAATCCGTAGCCCCAGTGAACGTCGGGCATAGCCATCGCAGCGCCGACGATTCCGGGAAGACAGGCGACATTCGCCACCTGCTCGGCCGCGCGCTCGGCGATAATGTGCGGGACCATTTTTTCCGACGCGTAAACAATCCCGGGCACAAGCATATCGCCGGTTTGTTCAATGCGCCATCGCCAGTCGTCGATTTTTGTGAGTGGAATGATTGATGTCATACATCGCCAATACGCGAATTGTCGCTTAATTTCCGACGGGGACACCTACATTCAAAATCCCCCTATATTCCCCAATAAAAGAAAGAAATTCCCCCTTAATAAAGGGGGTGGGGGGTTGTTATTTTTATTCCCCCTTTATTAAGGGGGAATTATTGCGCGGGTTCGACGACGTCTCCGGCGCTGTCGCCGTTACCATTTTCTTCTTTTATAACGGTGGCTATAGCCGCAAGACGGTCGCCTTCTTCGAGCCGCACCAATCGCACACCCTGGACATTTCTTCCTATGACCGAAACCGCCTTGCAGGCCAGGCGTATAGTTATGCCCTTTTGAGTCATAAGCATAACGTCGTCGGTATCCATCGCTTTTTTAACGCCGATGACCCGTCCGTTGCGGTCGGTCGTCTTCATATTTTTGACGCCCTTGCCGCCGCGGGTCTGCAGACGATACTTGCCGACTTCGGTGCGTTTGCCGTATCCGTTTTCGGAGGCCGTAAGAAAAATATCGTCCTTGCCCACGACTTCCATGCCCACAACAGTATCGGTCTTGTCGAGTTTTATTCCGCGAACGCCTTTGGATGCTCTGCCCATGGAACGCACGTCGGTCTCTTTGAAACGAATCGCAATACCGTCGGCGGTGGCGATAATGGCCTCCGACTTGCCGTCGGTGCGCTTAACATCCATAAGTTCGTCGCCCTGTTCAAGATTAATGGCGATGATGCCGCCCTTGCGCGGATTGGAATATTCCGACAGAGGCGTCTTTTTTATCGTGCCGTTCCTGGTGCACATCAAAAGATATGTCCCCTTTTCCTTGTCCCCGTCGAACGCCTGTATCGGTATAGTCGACGTCACGCGCTCTTCCGACGAGGCGGATATGAAGTTGACTATCGCCTTGCCCTTGGACGCCCTGTTGCCTTCGGGTATTTCATAAACCCTCAGCCAGTAACATCTTCCGCGGCTGGTGAACAACAGCAGGTACGCGTGCGTGTCCGTAGAGAATAAATCTTCGACGAAATCCTCTTCTTTCGTCGTCATACCCGTGACGCCGCGTCCGCCGCGCCCCTGCGCGCGATACGTGGAAAGCGGTATGCGCTTAATGTAGCCCGCGTGGGATATGGTGACGGCGACCTCTTCGTGCGGAATAAGATCTTCTTCGTCGAGTTCCACCGCCTGAGCTATTATCCTGGTGCGTCTCTCGTCGCCGTATTTTTCCCTCAAATCCTCGAGCTCGGTTTTTATGACAGACAGCACTTTTTTGGGATCGGCGAGGATGGACTTAAGTTTTTCTATGAGTTTTATGAGCTCCAGATATTCGTCGTCGATTTTCTTGCGCTCCAGATTGGTGAGTTGCTGGAGTTTCATGTCGAGTATGGCCTGCGCCTGTATTTTGGAGAGTTTGAACTTCTCCATCAGGCGTTCTCTGGCGTTCTCGACGTCCTTGGATTCTTTTATCGTCTTTATGACCGCGTCGAGATGATCGAGCGCGATTTTAAGACCCTCAAGAATGTGGGCTCTGGTTTCGGCTTTCTTTAACTCAAAGCGCGTGCGGCGGACGACGATTATTTTGCGGTGCGCGATGTAATTTTCGAGCATCTGCTTTATGTTAAGCACTCTGGGTTTGCCGTCGACAATTGAGAGCATTATCACGCCGAAGGACACCTGCATCTGCGTGTGTTTGAAAAGTTGGTTTAATACGACCTGCGCATTGGCGTCGCGTTTTAGTTCTATAACCACGCGCATGCCGTCGCGGTCGGATTCGTCCCTGAGGTCTGAAATATCGTCGAGCTTTTTGTCGCGGACGAGGTCGGCTATCGTCTCTAAAAGATTGGCCTTGTTGACCTGGTACGGAAGTTCGTTGATTATTATCGCCTGCCGGTTGCCCTTGATGCCTTCCACTTCGGCCTTGGCGCGAATCTTTACCGAACCGCGGCCCGTCTCGAAATAATTTTTTATGCCGGAACGGCCGTAAAGTATGCCCGCCGTCGGAAAATCGGGGCCTTTGATTATTTTTCCGATTTCGGCGATGGTTATGTCGCGGTTTTCTATGAGGGCGGAAATTCCGTCGAGGACTTCCGTAAGATTGTGGGGAGGAATGTTCGTGGCCATACCCACGGCGATTCCGGCCGAGCCGTTTATAAGAAGATTCGGCAGCTTGGCGGGCAGGATTACCGGCTCTTCCATGGAGCCGTCGTAGTTCGGCATAAAGTCGACGGTCTCTTTGTCGAGGTCGCCGAGCATCTCTTCGGAGATCGAGGCGAGACGCACTTCGGTGTAACGCATCGCGGCGGGAGAGTCGCCGTCTATCGAGCCGAAGTTTCCCTGGCCTTCGACGAGAGGATAGCGCAGCGAAAAATCCTGCGCCATTCTGACCATAGAGTCGTATACGGCCATGTCGCCGTGCGGATGATATTTACCGAGACAGTCGCCGACGACACGCGCGGACTTCTTGTACGCGGTGCTGTGGCGAAGGCCCATCTCTTTCATCGTAAAAAGTATGCGACGGTGAACGGGTTTGAGGCCGTCTCTTATGTCGGGAAGAGCGCGGCTCATTATGACGCTCATCGAGTAATCGATGAAGGACGTCTTCATTTCGTCTTCAATATTGCGAGGGCTCACGCCGGGCGGCAGGATGTCGAGGTTTTCCTGTTTCATAGAGGCGGCGAGCGCATTTGCGACGGCATCGGTTTTTTCCGGCGGCGTTTTCTCGTCCGACGGAAGTTCTCTCTCGGGCGGAAGTTTGTCGTTTTTTTCTTTGTCGTTTTTGTCTGGCATTGCGCGGTTCCTTTCAAATACTTTTTATGATGGTTGTCATTGCGAAGCAATCTATTCTTTTTATATATCCAGATTTCTGACTAAGTGAGCGTGCTGCTCTATAAAAAGCCGGCGCGGCTCCACTTTGTCGCCCATAAGCGTAGTAAATATTCTGTCGGCCTCGATGGTGTCCTCGAGCCGCACCTGCAAGAGCTTGCGGTTCTTCGGATCCATAGTTGTTTCCCACAACTGCTGGGGATTCATCTCTCCGAGACCTTTGTAACGCTGTATCGAAGATCCGGATGTCCCGATCTTTCGGACTTCCTCCGGCAGCTGCGCCAGCGAACTCGCCTCGACGATATCCTTTGAAAGTTTTATACGGATTATCGGCGAATTCGACGGCGCGTAGTCGGCCATAGAAAAACCGAAATCGTCGAGCTTTTTTGCGGTTTCGTTTATTTTGGCGATTTCCCAGAGATCTTTTAACTCGGGCCCCAACTCGGATACAAGCGACTCGGGGTTTACATCCTCGCCCTCCGCTTTCATCTCCGCGGCAAGTTTCTCCTGCTGTACGCGGATATAATCGGCCTTATACGCCTTCCACTCTTTCTCGGTGTATATGTAAAGCGGGGGAGTTTCCAGATCGATTCTGTAAAGCGGAAATTGAGCGGCTTGCGCGAATTTGAAATAGTCGTCGACGGCAACGCCCTTGCGCGCAAGTTTCTTAAACAACGATTCTATCTCCGCAAGCAACGCGACGAGGTTTTTGAGTTCGGGAACGTCGAGTTTTTTTGACGCCTTGCCCTTAAGCACGGCGACGTCTTCAATGGCGGCATAACCCTCGGCAAGCAGCCACTTATTGAGTTTATCCTCCGTCTCGACGTACATCTCTTTTTTACCCTTCTTGACTTTGTAGAGCGGCGGCTGGGCAATGTAGATATTTCCCTGCTCCACGAGCGGCGTCATCTGACGGTAGAAAAACGTCAGAAGAAGAGTCCTTATGTGCGCGCCGTCTATGTCGGCGTCGGTCATTATTATTATTTTGCCGTAGCGGAGTTTGGCGATGTTGAAGTTCTCTTCGCCGACGCCGACGCCCACGCCGACGGCGGTTATCATCGTGCGTATTTCATCGTTGGAGAGAATTTTCGTAAGGCGTGATTTTTCCACATTGAGAATCTTGCCTTTAAGAGGAAGTATCGCCTGAAAAGTCCGGTCGCGGCCCTGCTTGGCCGAGCCGCCGGCCGAATCTCCCTCGACCAAATAGAGTTCGGTTTTATCGGGGTCTCTTTCCGAGCAGTCAGCGAGTTTCCCGGGCAGAGACGCCGTATCGAGCGCACTTTTCCGTCGGGCGAGTTCGCGGGCTTTTCTGGCGGCTTCGCGGGCTTCGGCCGCGAGTACTGCCTTCTCGATTATCTTGTTGGCTACGTTGGGGTTTTCCTCGAAATAAGTCGCCAGAGAATCGCCGACGATGGACTTAACTAATCCTTCCACGTCGGAGTTGCCGAGTTTCGTCTTGGTCTGACCCTCGAACTGAGGGTCGGGCATTTTTATGGATATGACGGCGCAAAGGCCCTCTCTGACGTCGTCGCCGGAAAGCGTTATGTTCTGGTTTTTCTTTTTGACGTAATCGTTCAGCGCTCTCGTCAGGGCCGAGCGGAATCCCGTAAGATGAGTCCCCCCCTCGACGGTGCGGATGTTGTTGACGTAAGTGAAGACCTGCTCGGTGTAGGAATCATTATACTGCACCGCTATCTCGGCAATGACATTCTCTTTTTCCTTGCGGAAATATATCGGCGCGGGATGAAGCGTGGTCTTGCCGGCGGTAAGGGATTTGACGAAACTTACTATTCCCCCCTCGTAATTGAACGTGTGCTCCTTGTCCTCGCGCTCGTCGACTATGGTTATGCGCGTGCCCGGATTCAGGAAAGCGAGTTCTCTTAAACGGTTCGAGAGAATATCAAAAGAATATACGGCGTCGCCGAATATGACCGTGTCGGGTTTGAAAGTAACTTTTGTGCCGGTGTCGTCGACCTTGCCCTTGGGCGTCACGGGTGTTTTTACCGCGCCGCGCTCGTATCGCTGGAAATATATTCTGCCGTCGCGGGAAACTTCCACTTCAAGATATTCGGAAAGCGCGTTAACGCACGAAACGCCCACTCCGTGAAGACCGCCGGAAACTTTGTAAGATTTGTTGTCGAATTTTCCGCCGGCATGCAGCGTGGTCATTACCACTTCGAGAGCCGGCTTACCCTTGAATTTTGGGTCTTTCACGTCCTTCATCTCGTCTACGGGAATTCCGCGTCCGTCGTCGATTACCGTCACCGAATTATCGGCGTGAATGATAACGTCGACATTTTTGCAGTACCCCGCGAGAACCTCGTCAATGGAATTGTCCACGACTTCATAAACGAGGTGATGAAGACCCTGCGGACCCGTCGAACCTATGTACATAGCGGGGCGCTTTCTGACCGGCTCCAAACCCTCCAAAACTTGTATTGTGGATGAATCGTAGGCCTGAGTTTTTACGCCTGTGTTCTTGCTCATGATGTTTTTGTTTTTCCTTTCGTTGAATGTGACAGTTCTATTTTAATTTCCCGCACGTATCGGGTGCCCATGCGACGGTTCAGCGACTCCGTTATCAGGGCTTTGTTATAAAAAATCTGATGCATCGCCGCGCACGACGGCGCTTCCACAAAAATCGCGCCCTTACCGGCCGCCGACAAACGGCATCCCGCTCTTACTTGCGCGGGAAGCTCATCCCACGCCTCAAAGACCTTCCTGATATCGTCCGTCAGCCCGAAGGCCGCCAGAGCCGACTTTACGGCCTTGAGCGCCTGCTCCGGCGCGACCGCGGCCGCCGACGGCTTCCGGTTGAAAATCCGCGGTCCGGGCCGGCTGTTGTACTGATAACGCGGCTTCTTCGGAAACATATTTTTTGGGCGACGGTCGAATCACTCCGTCCTTATGGGCATCACTATGTACAAATACTTTTTAAGATTGGGAACCGACGGCGCGTCCGACGGAGAAAAGACCACCGGACTTACCCCCGAAACAAGTTCTATTCTGATTTCGGAATCCTTGGCCACTTTAAGAAAATCCATTACATAATTCAGATTGAACACTATGTCAATGGGCTTGTCCGTATAATCCGCGTCCAGTTCCACCTCGCCCTGACCCACACCGGCCACTGACGCCATAAGATTGATGCCGCCTTTTTGAAACGAGAATTTCACCGCGCTTGATTTGTCCTGCGCCAGGAATTGCAGCTGCTTAAGACCGCCCAGAAGTTCGCGCGCCTTTATCTTTGAGGTTATCTGCGACTCCTTGGGAATAACGCGTTCGTAATTGGGAAATTCGGAATCGATAAGCCGGGAACTCAATATAGCTTCGTTGACGGCAAAAGAAACCTGATTGTCCGAAAAACCTATTTTTATCTCGGTGGCCTCCATAAGATCCATAAGCCGAAGGAGTTCCACGAGCGCTTTATGCGGCACGATTGCGGTATGCGAAAATTTCGCGCCCTCTATTTCGCCGGATACAAAAGCCAAACGGCGCGAATCGGTCGCCACAAGTTTAAGCGTGTTCTTTTCGACGACGAAATAAACCCCGTTAAGAGCGTATCTTACGTCTTCGACCGAAACGGAAAAGATGGTTTTTTCTATCATATCGCGCAGCAGCACCGATTGAACCGAGATTATTTTCTGCTTGGGGAATTCGAGCTGCTCGGGATAATCCTTGGGAGAAAAGCACGGCAGGTTGAAACGCGAACGTCCGCACTTTACGTTAAGACGCGAACCGTCGTCGGTTTTGACTTCTATGAGACGGCCGGCGTCCTGCTCCCTGACCATTTCTATGAAACGTTTGGCGGGAATGGCGCATTCGCCGTCGGACAGTTCCGGCTTTTCTTTGTCGGTTTTGAGCGCGTCGGCCTTAAACGTCGCCTCCACGAATATCTCAAGGTCCGTCGCGGCCAAATGAACCGTCTGGCCTTTTATGCCGATATAAAAATTGTTGAGAATGGCCATTGTGGTCTTCGTGGATACGGCATTCTGAATCACGTTGAGCACCGAGAGCAACTTTTCCTTTGGAGCTTTTATAAGCATGATATACTTCCTCCGTTAAATTTAATAATTAGTAGTAATAGTAACAAGCAAGTTGAAACGGTTGAGAACCGCATATGCGGTTGTTTAAGTATCACAAAAAACAATACAAACGAGACAATACTTAATGTTGGTCTTTAGGTTGAAAATCCCGTCAAGTTATCAAGTTATCCATACCGCCGCCGGCTTGTCCACATAAATAGGACGTTATCAGCAAGTTATCACCAATTATTCCCCTTTTACCAAAAGGGGTGTCCCGAAGGGACGGGGTATTCGGGACGAGTCATTATTCCCCTCTAAAAAGAGGGGTGGCTGCAAATACCCCGTCAAACCTTCGGTTTGCCACCCCTTTAATAAAGGGGAACACAGCCGGGGTATTATTCCCCTTTGTTAAAAGGGGAATAATACTCGTATCAACGTCTGCAAAGCCCGGGGTTTTTATTCGTAAAAAGATAGAGTTTTCTCACTCGTAATTTATCTTCTTTACGATTTTATTGAGTTCCGCGCTAAAAAACGGGTCCGATTCCGCTTTGGCTTTAATTTTGTTTATCGCGTGTATCACGGTCGAATGATCTTTGCCGCCGAACTCTTCTCCTATGGCCGCGTGCGACGATGGGGTCATTTCGCGCGACAGATACATCGCTATGTGTCTGGGAATGGCGAGCATTTCCGTGCGTCTTTTGGATTTGAGATCGGAGAGTTTCAAACTATAGTGTTCGGCCACCGCTTTCTGAATCCTTTCTATGGTGACGGGCCTGGTTTCTTTCTCTTTTGTAATTATATCCTGCAGAATTTTTTTTGCCGTGTCGACGGTAAGAGGCGTTCCCAGCAGGGCCGCGTTGGCGGCTACCTTGGTGAGCGCGCCCTCCAAAACGCGTATGTTGGTTTTTATTTCGCTGGCCAGATAGAGTATTACGTCTTCCGGCACGTAAACGCGCTCTTCGTCCGCCTTGGAGCGGAGTATGGCTATGCGGGTTTCAAGGTCGGGCGGGTCTATCGGAACCACCAGACCCCACACGAATCTTGATATAAGACGCTCTTCCAATCCGCCTATGTCTTTGGGAGGTTTGTCGGAAGTAAGAACTATTTGTTTTTTGGAATCATAGATAGCGTTGAAGGTATAGAAAAATTCTTCCTGGCAGCTTGCCTTTCCCACAAGAAACTGTATATCGTCGATTAGAAGACATTCCACATTCGAATATTTATTGCGAAAGGTTGCCGGCGTGCCGAAACGTATGGAGTCGATGAAGTCGTTTATAAATGTTTTGGTTTGCACGTAAAGCGTTTTCACCTTTGGGAAGTTTTCGTTTACGCGGTTTCCTATGGCGTTGAGCAAATGCGTTTTCCCCAGTCCCACGCCGCCCCAGATGAAAAGCGGATTATACTGTTTTCCGGGGTCATTGGCCACGGCCCAAGCGCCGGAGTAGGCGAACTGATTTTGTTTTCCGACGATGAATTTTGAGAATGAAAGCTTCGGGTTGAATATAGAAGTAACGGCGGCTTCGACTCGTTCGACCGGTTCTTTTGCGCCGCCCGCGTTGAGTGTTTCACTTCCGGTCATTTCCCCGCCGGTTACGTTCTGCAACTCAATGTATTCAACGCCGACATCATTTCCCGACGGCAGACCGTAGGCGGCCGCCAGAGAGTTCTTTACATCGGCAAGGCAGTTTTCTTCCACCCAGTTGCGGAAAAATTTATTCGGCACCTGTAAGACGAATTCGGTGGCATTCTTGTGGAAAAGTTCAATCGGTGTAAGCCATAAATCCACCACATCCGAAGTGAATTTGGTTTTCAGGCCGTCGATGATTTTATCCCACAATTCCTTTATGTTTTCCATTGGGAGTATTCGAGTCATTTAGATGTTATCAACAGAATTTTCAACATATGTTGATAACTTATGTTGATACTTTTTGTTATCGTATATTGCTATGTTTTAGTAAATACTGACACTATGCAACCTGACACGTAACTACGGAACTTAAATTTTTATCATCGGAAAAAGCCGTTCGGGTATTATACTTTTTTTGTGGTGACGTGTCAAATAAACAGTGATTAGTGGTTAGTGGATAGTGTAGAAGAAGTGGATAGTGAAATAAAAAGAAGTGGTTAGTGATTAGTGAACAGCAGAAAAATACTAACCACTAACCACTAATCACTTCCCACACAGTGGCGAGTTTCTTAAAGTCCTCTATGTCGAGAGTTTCCGCTCTGGCGGCGGGGTTTATTCCCGCCGCTTCAAGCGTTCGCATAATCAGACCTTTATCGCCACCCGCAAGCGGCGCCAACGTGTTGGCCAGGGTCTTTCTTCTTTGTGAAAAAGCGGCGCCGATTATGTCAAAGAGTAATTTTTCGCGGCGCTTGTCCGACAGGCGCTTTTCCGGCGGTGATGGCACAAACTCCACTACGCTCGACCTCACTTTGGGCGGCGGCGAAAACGAGCCGGGGTTGACGTCGAAAAGAATTTTGGGGATGGAATAGTAGCGGGCGAAAGCGGTCAGGTAACCCGTTTCTTTTACTCCGAAGCGGCGGTTCGACGGCTCCGCGGCTATTCTGCGGGCGACTTCCCTCTGGAACATAAATACCGCCCTTTTCCAGAACCCCCCTGTGATTATTTTAGCAAGGATGGCCGTCGCCGAGCAGTACGGCAGATTGCCTATGAATACGGCCGGTTTTCCCCGCGTCAGCGCGTCGTAGTCGATTTTAAGAGCATCGCCCGAAACGATTTTTATCGACGGGAAAGCCGCCTCCAGCGGCGCTATGAGCTTTTTGTCGAGTTCCACCGCCGCGATTCTTGCGGCTCGCGGCTCAATCAGAGAAGTAAGGATACCTCTGCCCGGCCCGATTTCTATTACCGTGTCGGTCGGCTCTATCCGCGCCGCATCGACGATTGCTTCCGCGATGGCGCGGTCTTTAAGAAAGTTTTGTCCCAGATATGTGCGCATATCGGTATTTGCGCGCGAATAGATTTTTGCGGTAGTGACAGGTCGCGACCTGTCACTACTTGCCAACACAGAAACGAGAAAAAATTTCACTCAGGATGTCGTCCGGAGTTATCTCGCCGAGGATTTCGGATACGGCGTCGGCCGCCAACCTTAGCTGGTGAGCGGTAAGTTCCTCGTTCCGCGATGTCCTTCCGCATACCCTTGCTGCCTCCGCCAACGCTTCGACGGCCTCAGCCAGGGCCTTTTTTTGCCGCACATTGGCCACGATGACTTCGCCGGCGTCCGGCAGGCGCTTTCCGGCGGCGCCCGTGAGCAATTCCGCGAGGGCGGATTTTATCGCGTCGATGCCTTCGCCTTTTGCGGCGGACGCTTTTATTACGGGAGGTTTCAACTCTGCCGGAAAAATCGACAGCACATCTTCGGCTCCGGCGGCGTCCGGAAGGATGTCCGATTTATTTATCACGGCCACAAGCGCTCTGCGATTTGTTTCCCCCCGCCGCGATGTCCCGTCGGCGACCTTTGCGGCGAGTTTTGCCGTCATGACGTCGTCGGCGTCGAGTTTGCGTGAGCCGTCGAATACGGCTATGAGCGCGTGCGCCGATTGTATTTTCGCGCCCGTTCTGGCCCGTCCCATCTCTTCGACAGCGCCGGACGCGGGGCGCCCGGAAAGCCCCGCCGTGTCGTGAACCTTCCACAGCAGGCCGTCCCACCTCAGGGTCTCCGAAAGTGTGTCGGTGGTCGTTCCGGCCACCGGCGCGACTATTGCCAAATCTTCGCGGGCAAGGGCGTTGAACAATGAGGATTTGCCCACGTTGGGTTTGCCGGTTATGACGACATTCACTTCTCCCGCGAACATCTCGGCAGTGTTTTCTACGGCCTTTTCCATTTCTTTTTTGATGGATAAGATGCGTTCTGCCAGGCCCGCCCCGAAGGTCTCGCCGTCGGTGTCGTCTTCCGGATAGTCCAACTTGGCCTCAATAGTGGCCAAAATGTCCATAATATCTTTCCGCCATTTACCGGCTTCTTTGGCCAACCTTCCCTTGAGTTGCGCCAGACCGGTCTTTAAGGCAAAGTCGGTTTTTGATTCTATAACGGCAAGAACGGCTTCCGCCTGCGCCAGATCCATTTTGCCGTTAAGGAAAGCCCGGTATGTGAACTCGCCGCGCTCCGAGGCGCGAACGCCTTTCAGGGTTGTGGCCGCTTCAAGAATTTTTTTGGCGATAAAGGGATTTCCGTGGCAGTGGATTTCTACGGAGTCCTCGCCGGTGTAAGACGCCGGAGCCCTAAAAAACACCGCAAGCACCTCGTCTATGACTTCTTTTGTGGCGGGGTCTATAATATCGCCCGACGTCATTACCCGAGGCGCCGGTTTTTTGTCGCCGCCGCGGGCTCTAAACAACAGCGAAAGGACTTCAAGGGACTTTGGGCCGCTGATTCTTACTATCGCCACGGCCGAAGGAAGCGGCGGTGTGGACAAGGCGGCTATTGTGTCGTCGGTGGGATACATTATTTCGGGAGGCCGGCGCGTTTCATCCCCGCCCTGTAATGCGGAGGGAAAATCCGGCGGGAAAGATTTTATGAGAGCAAAAAAATTTCCACAGTTTTTTCTTCGCCTTGTCCGTGCGATCTTGAAGAGACGCTTTTAACGTCGCGCACGGTATCGTGTATTACTTTGCGATAATGAAAACCAAGCGCCCCGCCGGGCCATTTGCGGGTTTTGCCGTCGGCGGCCGTGTCGCGGGCGATTTTGAGAGCTTCTTCCCGTATTTTCTCTTCTTTGTGTTTGATTATAAAATTGCAGTCGAGATGTATTTTAATGACCGGATGACACCCGACATCCGCAGCCGGCCGCAACGCGCCGTCGACGGGATTCAGGGATTTCGCCGTTTTTTTTGTCTGAGAATCCCTGCTTTTATTGATGATTTCAAATATGACCGTTTCGAGCGCAATTATAAGTTCCTCGTCGAGAACGTATTCGGGATCATTGCAGATTATATTGGAGTAAATCCTTCCCGTCATCATCGTGGTATTGACGGCGTCGGGGATTATACCCATGCGCGCGAGTATTTCAAGCGAGTGTTCCTTGAGAAGTTTTTGCGCTTCGGTATAATCCGGCGGACCCGCGGGGGGGACGGATTTCGGCTCCATCATTACCACGGCCTGCTGTTTTCCTTCTATTAAAAACAGACCCCGCAATCCCTCGTCGAGGATGGTAATGTCGACGTCCCTCTCGCGCAGAGAGAGCTTTTTAAGTCCCTTGGCGATGGCGTCTTTTACGGTTTTGCCTCTGAACTCATATTTCATAAAAGAGGTGCGACCTTCCGCCGGCCGCGTCAGTTATTGTGCTTTACCACTACGACTTCATTGTGCTCTTTGATTATTTCTTTTTCCAGGAAGAACAACTGAATCGTTATGGTAAGAACCGAGTTGATGAGCCAGTAGAGCACCACTCCCGACGGAAACTTAAGAAACATAAAGGTAAATACAGCCGGGAAAATATAGCCCATCATTTTATTCTGCGGGTCCGATGTGGCTCCGCTCATCATTTGCTGAGCGAACATTCCGGCGCCCATCAGTACGGGCAGAACATAGAACGGATCCGCGGCGGACAGGTCTTTTATCCAAAAAATCCAACCCGCGCCGCGCAGTTCGTAAGCGTTCCGGAGCGTTGTAAACAGTGCCCAGAAAATAGGCATCTGAAGAAGCATCGGAAGGCATCCGCTCAACGGATTCACGTGGTGCGTTTTATAGAGGTTCATCACCTCAACGTTCATGCGCTTGGGGTCGTCCTTGTATTTGGTTTGTAACTGGCGCATCAAGGGCTGCAGCCGTTTCATATCGGTCGTGGCCTTGAGCGATTTTAGCGAGAGGGGAAGTGTTACGGCCTGGATGCACAGCGAGAGAATGACGATGGCCCAGCCGTAATTTTTTGTTACTTTGTTTATGGCTATCAGGGCTTTCATAAAGAACTTGCCGAGCGGGCCCATAAAACCGAAATCGAGAGTTTTTTCAAGCCCCAGTCCGGTGGTCCCGAGAGCAGTGAAAGATTTTCCGCCGGCCACTACGCGGTAATCGACCGATGAGGCCTTTTTGTCCGCGCCACCCAGTATTATGGACAAATTGGCCACAGGCGGTGTCGCGCGGCTTTTGGGAGATACATCAAGTTTAGCTCCCGCAAAACCTTGGCCATCAACCGGAACCAGCGCCAAAATGAAGTATCTTGAATCTGCCGCAAGCCATCCGGCGCCGTCGAGCGATGAGCGGCCGGACTTAACGCGCACGACTTTCCTGCCGTCGAAATATTTCACGGCGTTGCCGGAGGCGATTTCCTTGGCGTCGGCTTTATCGTCGCCGATGCCGGCAGAAAACATCATGTCTATGGTTATCCGTCCGCCCTTGGAGATGCTCGCGGCGGGCGCGAAGGCGGCGCCGAAACCTGCCAGGCCGTCGGCGGTGAAGCGGTATGTCTTTATCAGCGTTCCGTCCGATGTCTTTTGCTCCGATATGACATCGTCGCCGCGTTTGATCAGCCGCGCCGGTGTGTCCGGAAGTGTTGCGAAAAATGCCGAGCCGGGCGCCGCCATATCCACCATGGCGGCTCCGCCGTTTTCCTTGAGTTCGTAGTTTATCAAAGCTCCGCCGCGGGAGCTGAATACCGCGCGGAGTTTTTCGGTTTCAAATACGAGTGTTTTTTGAGTTTCGGCCGGTGATTTGCGCGACGATTGTCCCGCAATTGCCTCGGCGGGCTTTGTCCGTCCGCCCGCGCCCTCGACGGCCTCCGAAGTTTTGGCCGCCGCGGCGGTTTCCGTCGGCGCGGAGGGGGGAATTTGCGCGGGGCGGTAATATTTTGTCCACAGAAAAAGAAATCCCACCGATATCGCCACGGCCAGAATAGTGTTTTTTGTCATTATAATTTCTCCTTAAAAATTATAAATTGAGTCAATTGAAAATCCCCGTTATTTGTCATTCTGAGTCCTTCGGCAAGCGTCATTCTGGGTCCTTCGACGAGCGTCATTCTGGGTCCTTCGGCGAGCGTCATTCTGAGCGTAGCGAAGAATCTCATAATGCCTCAGGATAAACTCCGCGTGACAAAAGCGAAGGATCCAGGGTGACATTTTGGACACTTTTTCAATTGACTCAAATTGCCTTATTCCACCGGGTCATATCCGCCTTTGGAAAACGGGTGACATCGGGATAATCGTTTTGCGCCCATCCACAAGCCCCTGGGAATGCCGTATTTGTCCACGGCTTGCTTGGCGTATGACGAGCAGGACGGATGAAACCGGCAAGCCGCTCCCGCCGGCGCGAAGCGGAAGTTCCTGAAAAAATCGATAAAAAAGAATATCGCCGTTTTCATTTGGAATTTCCGGTTTTTCCGACCAGACCCGCCGCGCCGAACGCCCTGTCGGCGAGATCCCGGAGCTTGTCGTAGCCCAGCGCCGTGGCGCCCGCTTTCGGCATAAATACTACGTCGGCGGGTTTCAGAAAGCTGTCTTTGGTCAGTCGGAAAATTTCTCTCAGGCGTCGTTTGAGACGGTTTCTCGACGCGGCTGGCCCGACCTTGCGGCTTACGACAAGGCCTATCCTCGACGGTTTCCCGTCGCGCGCGAGCACCAATATCCTGAGATATTCGGAGTTGAAGTATCTGGCGCCGCTTATAACTGCGGCGAATTCCCCGGATGAGTGGATTCTTTCGCTGTAGCGGAGCTTAGGCGACATCAGCCGGCGATACGTTTCCTGCCGTGCTGCCGGCGGCGGTTGATGGTTTTGCGGCCGCCGTGAGTTTTCATTCTGGAGCGGAAGCCCATCTTTTTCTTTCTTCTTCTTACTGAGGGTTGGTAGGTTCTCTTCGGCATCGGGACTCCTTAGTTGTTTAACATTGAGCGGTTGTTCTGGTGGGCGAGGTGGGAATCGAACCCACATGGTCTTTGAGACCGCAACATTTTAAGTGTTGTGCGTATGCCTTTTCGCCACTCGCCCTTTTCCTACAATGTGGGTTCTTTGCATAAGCCAACCGCTACTTTGAGGCACTCCACATCAATTCTACTAAAATCCCCGCCGACAGTCAAGTATTCTTAAAGGCAGTGAATAGTAAATAGTGAATAGAAAATAGTAAAAATAAAACTGTGGTGAAGCGACGGGCAAAACCATTTTTGTCATTGCGAGGAGTTGTAGGGGCGTATAATTATATGCCCCTACTCGATGAACGACGAAGCAATCCCACGGAATTCGTGGTCGCCCGAATAGTAGGGCAGGCACGGGTATTTCCGATATAAAAACGCCCCCGCGCGTCGTTTACGCCCGTTTGACCGGACGAACGGCTAAGTTGTATAATCAAACAAATGATATACAACTCGACAAAAAAGAAAACCGTCGCCGCCCTCGCCGCCAAAGCCGACGGTTTCTTTTTGCGTCTGCGCGGGCTGATGTTTAAAAAGTCGCTGCCGCCGGATTCGGCGCTTGTCATTGCGCCCTGCTCGGCGATACACACATTTTTTATGCGGTTTCCGATAGACGCGGCTTTCATCGGCCGCGACGGAGCGGTTTTAAGGGTGACGCGCAACATTCGGCCCTGGCGGCTCGCCGGACCCGTCGCCAAAGCGCGTATGGTCATAGAGACGGCGGCCGGAACGCTCGGCGAGGACGTTATCGTCGAGGGAGATATAATTTCTGTGGAGGAAAAAAGCGATGATTTGGCTTAAATTTTTAAAGAAGATAATAATGATACTCAACTCCGATATCTCCCCGCGTCAGATAGCGGCGGGCTTTGCACTGGGAGCGTTTTTGGGGCTGCCGCCGTCGAACATCGTCAATAATCTCGCCGTGTTTTTCATCATAATGGTACTCAACGTGAACATAGCTTCCGCGATGCTGGGCGCGGCCGTATTTGCCATTGCGTCTTTTGCCATTGACCCGGCTGCCGACGCCGTCGGATATTTCTTCCTGGCGCGAATGGAATTTCTGTCGCCTTTGTGGGTAAAGCTTTACAACGTTCCCATAGTTCCGTTCACGCGATTTTACAACACGGTAATGCTCGGCAGTTTCGTTCTTGCCGCCGCGCTTTTTGCGCCCGTTACATTTGCCGCCGAAAAGTTTGTTGTTTATTACCGCGTCAATCTGAAAGACAAAGTCGCAAACCTCAAAATAATGAAGGCCTTCAAGGTCACTAAGTTTTATTCGCTGTACGATAATATGAAAAGTTAAATCGCGTACAAAATCAGGCGGACACTTTTTGCCCAATATTTTCGGAGGATATAAATAATATGAGATGGAAGTTTATAGGGCCTTTCGCCATAGTCGCGGCTGTGGTTGTCGCTTTCAACATTCTTTTTCTCGACTTGCTGCTTAAAAAAGCGGTCACCGCCTCCGGCGAGGCGATATTCGGCGCCAGAGTGGAAGTCGCGCGGCTCAAGACGAAACTCTCCGACTTGTCCATAAACATAGAGGGCGTACAAATCGCCGATAAGTCCGACGCCTGGAAAAATCTCGTCGAAATAAAAAATATAAAATTCGCCGTGCGTCCGCTGCCGCTGCTTTCGGCCAAATTAAACATAGAAGAAATGTCCGTCGCGGGTATCAGATTCGGCGCTCCGCGCAAAACTTCCGGCGCCCTCCCTCCCCGCCAAGTCAAAAAAATCGAAAAAGCGCAAAAATCCGACGGAGTCGCGTCGCGTCTTGCCTCGGCCATCCTTGAAAAAGGAAAGAGCGAAATCTCCGCGCTCCCCGCCGCTTCCGGAATAAGAGACGCCCGCGCGGCGTTTGGAAAAATTTCGCCCGACATGATAAAGCTCGACGAACTTGAAGCCCCGCGCGAACTCGATAAAATGAAAGAGGGACTGCAATATAAATATACGCAAAACACCCAAAACCTTGCAAATCTGAACGTCCCTGCCCGTCTTGAGACGGTCTCGTCAGCCCTCTCGTCGGCCTCCAAAATAAGCATAAGCAACGTCGAAGAAGCCCGCGCCGCCGCCGGCGCGCTTGAAAATCTCGGCAAAGCCGGCGAAACCGCCCAAAATACTCTTAACGATATTTCCGCCGCGCGCGAGCAAATATCCGCCGATTTCGGTAAAGAAAAAGATATTCTGGCCCGCGTTGAGGAACTTAAAAACGCCGACCTCAAAAGAATCTCGGACAAGCTTCAACTGCCGTCGCTTCCGTCGGGCAATATTTCGTCGGCTCTTTTCGGCAGCGTCTGGATAGACAGGGTAAATACGGCCATCCATTATATGGGGCTTATAAGAAAGTATATGCCCGCCGGCAAGAAAGGAGAAGAAAAAATAAAAGTGCGGCCGCGTCTCAAAGGCCGCGACATAGAATTTCCCGGCCCTAAGGCCAGGCCGAAGTTTCTCGTCGAAAAAATATCGCTTTCCGGCGAGTTCGGCGACATTGCGAGTCCCGTGGCGTTTCTGGGGTACGCGTCGGATTTTACGAGCGACCCCGTTTTATGGGGAAAACCCGCTGTTGTAAAACTTTCGGGCGCGGGCGGCGGACGTTCGCTTGATGCCTCGGCCGTTTTTGACCACACCACCGACTTACCCCGCGATTCTTTCAACATCGCTTACAAGGGGATGGACGGAAAATCTCTGGGATTGCCGGAATCCGAATATCTGCCTTCTTTCGAGGATAGCCGCGCCGCCGTCGAAATGTCGCTTGAGTTCGTCGACGACGAAATCAACTCGCGGCTCGGTCTCGGTGTGAGCAAAATTTCTTACCGCCTGGCTGCCGACGCGGACGAATCGCGCAAAATGATCGCCGATCTTTGGAAAGGCATAAACGAAATCAAAATCGCGGCCCTGGTGCGCGGTCGCGCGGGCGATCTTAAAGTCACTCTGGAATCCGACATCGACCGAATTTTATCGGAGCGGCTCAAAGGTCTCTTCGGCGAAAAACTCAATGAAGCGCGCGCCCGCCTTCGCGCCGAAGTCGACCGGCTTACCGACGCCAAACGCGCCGAGTTAATGAAGGAATATAACGAGAAACGCGCCGCGGCGATGTCCGAAGCCGTCGCTCTTGAGAAAGATGCCCGCGCTCGGGTTGACGAAGTTCGCGCCAGGACGGACGAGATAAGCGCAAAAATAAAAGAAATCGAAGACCGCGAAAGAAAACGCGCGGAAGAAGAAAAACGCAAAGCGGAAGAGACCTTGAAAAAACAGGGCGCCGAAAAACTCGACCAACTCAAGCGGGATGTCTTCAAATAGCCCCCTTCGTAACAAAAGACGTGAAGGGTGAAGCGTAAAGCGTGAAGGGTGAAGAGTAGTTTTCCTTTAACCCTTCCCCTTTACCCTTCACGATTCACGTCTTATCTCTTCGTAACAACTTCGTAACAATTATTTTGTATAAATACTTGTGTTC
>PHAN01000023.1 GCA_002841695.1 Elusimicrobia bacterium HGW-Elusimicrobia-1
GCGTCTGTTCGGTCACAGTTGGACAGCAGAAACGGACTAACCACTATTCGCTATCCACTAATCACTTTCTTTACAAAAGACGGCGTGACTCCTCGCAATGACAGAGGGTGAGAGCGGTGGCGCAATAACAAATGAAATAAAAGGAGAAGAAAAGAGATGATACCCAGAGGCCGTGGCCCCAGAAGAAGAGGGCCGTTTTTAAGAAAGAGAAAGTGTCGTTTCTGCCAGGATAAGGTGGAACCGAGTTACAGAAAACCCGAGGTCTTAAGAAATTTCGTGTCCGACAAAGGCAAAATTTTGCCGTCTTTCGTCACGGGCGCCTGCGCGAAACACCAGAGAACCGTATCCAGAGAAATCAAAAGGGCGCGCATTCTGGCCCGTATGCCTTTTGTTGTGTAGCGTGTCACAGGATGCTTTCTGGCAACGCGTGTTTCCGGCGGCAGATGTTGTAATTGCGGCATAGAGAGATTCGGAAATTAAGAGATTGGGGTAAAAGAGTAAAAGTTTTAAGAGCGGGAGATTTAGGATTTATAGGGGCGCTCCCTAATTTCTTAATCTCCCAATCTCCTAATAACTATAAGACAACGCAAGGAGAAAAACCGTGGAAGTGATATTCATAAAAGACGTGCCGGGCGTGGCGTCCAAAGGTCAGAAAAAAAAGATAGCGCGGGGTTTTGCCAGAAATTACCTTTTTCCCAGAGAGTTGGCCGTCGAAATCACCAAGAAAAACGCCGCGACCGTCGCCGCGCACGAAAAACTTATCGGCAGACGTCTTGCCGCCGAAAAGAAAAAGCTTGAGGAACTCGCCAAACAGATAGAAGGTCTCTCGGTTACCGTGGAAGCCGCGGTCGGCGCCGGCGGAAAAATGTTCGGGGCGGTTACAGCCGCAGAAATAGCCGAAAATCTGGCCAAACAAATGCCGGAAGCGACTCTTCCGAAACACGCCGTAACCCTTAAAGAACCCATAAAGCAGACAGGCGCCTACACGGTCGAAGTTACGCTTCATCCGGAAGTCAAGACCACCCTTAAAGTATGGGTAATAGAAAAGAAGTAAACTTCGACGAGCAGGTCCTGAGGATACCTCCGCATTCCATTGAAGCGGAGAAGGCCGTCATCGGTTCCATGCTCATAGACCGTGACGCGATAGAAAAGGTAGTGGAGTACAACATAGAGCCGTCGGATTTTTTCGTCGATAATCATCGCCGGATATTTGAAGTCATCCTCGACATATACAACCATCACGAACCGGTAGAAATAATTTCCGTATCGGAAAAAATCAAGACCGACAAGACCCTCTCGTCGGACATCGCCGGCAGCGCGGCGTTTCTTCTCTCCCTGCATAATTCCGTAACTACTTCGGCCAACGTGGAATACTACGCGCAGGTCGTAAAAGAAAAATCCACTCTCAGAAAAATCATCTATGTAGGCGCCGATCTTGCCGAGCGCGCGTACAGAGCCGACGAGACCGCCGACAACATACTTGATAAATCCGAGCAGGAAGTGCTCGATATCCGCGCGCGCAGAAAATCGGATTTTGTGCACGTAAAAGACCTGGTTCAGAGCCAGCTCGACCGCATCGAAAAGGCGTCTCTTAACAAAAAAGAGGTCACGGGACTTGCCACAGGCATAACCGATTTCGACGTAATGACGTGCGGCCTGCAGCCGGGCAACCTTATAATAATTGCCGGCCGCCCGTCGATGGGCAAGACGGCTTTCGCCGTAAATATCGCCGAGCACGTGGCCATAGAATTAAAGAAAGCCGTGGCTATATTTTCGCTGGAAATGTCCAAAGAAGAACTGATGCTGCGTATGCTTTGCTCCCGCGCGCGCATCGACATGCAGAAAGCAAAGAAGGGCTATCTGGAAAAAAAGGGCTGGCCCGTGCTGACCACGGTGGGCGAAATAATCAGCGAGGCGCCTCTCTATATCGACGATACGTCGTCGGGGGAAATACTCGAGCTTAAATCCCGCGCCAGAAAACTCAAAAAAAATCTTGCCCGCTCGGGCAAAGAACTTTCACTTATAATAGTCGATTATCTCCAATTGATGCATTCTTCGTCGCGCAGCGATTCCCGCCAGCAGGAGATAGCCGAGATATCGCGCTCGCTGAAACGGCTTTCCATGGATCTTAATGTTCCCGTCATAGCCGTGTCACAACTCTCGCGCCGTCCCGAGGAAAAAGGCCGCGAAAAACGTCCGCAGCTTTCTGACCTCAGAGAGTCGGGCGCCATTGAGCAGGATGCCGATCTGGTCGCAGGCATTTACCGCGAGGAATACTACAAGTCCGATAAGGAAAGTTTGAGCGACGAAGAAAAGACGTCCGCCGAAATAATAATAATGAAACAGAGAAACGGGCCTACCGGCACAGTGAAGGCCTGTTTCCTGAGAGAATACGCCCGTTTCGACAATCCGGACAGAAAACATGCCGATTTATAGGCCGACGACCGCCGAGATATCGCGTTCGGCCGTGCTCGCCAATCTGGCTATAGTCAAAAAGCGCGCGCGCGGCGCGGGGATACTGGCTGTGGTAAAGGCCGGAGCATACGGCCACGGCGCGCAAATTGTCTCAAACATTTTAGAAAGCGGCGTCCGCGGTTTCGGAGTGGCGACCGTCGAGGAAGGGCTCGAACTCCGATGCTTCGGTATAAAAAAGCCGGTTTTGGTGCTCGGTTCGCTCTGGCCGTTTTCAAGTTTTCCCGTCGCCGCCCGCGCGGGACTTATTCCGACTATATCCAGCGTTTCGGGCTTAAAAGCCCTCGATAAAACGGCCGTCTCCATGGGCCGCGAACTTCCTTTTTATCTGAAAATAGACACCGGCATGGGCCGCATCGGAGTAAGTCACGAGCGCGCCGGAACGGTTCTTGAAGCCGCGGCTTCGTCGAGAGCGATAATCTGCCGCGGAATATATTCGCACTTCGCTTCAGCCGATTCCGACCCTTCCTATACGCGCATTCAGTACGAAAGATTCTTAAAGATAAAAAAATCCGCTGTCCGCCATCCCCGCCTTGCCGCGGCGGATTTTTCCATGTCCAACTCCGCTGGGATATTCTTTTTTCCTTCGGCGGCTTTCGACGTGGTTCGGCCGGGCATCTCTCTTTACGGTTTGCAGCCGTCGGCGGCTCCGTCTAAAAAAGTAGGGCTTAATCCGGCGCTTGTCTTAAAATCGCGCATCGTTTTTTTGAAAAAGATCTCCCGCGGCTCGTCGATAAGTTATGCCCGCAGGTTCATCGCCCGACGGGAGTCCCTGATAGCCACGGTTCCGGCGGGCTATGCCGACGGTTACAGAGTGGGCTTTTCGTGCGCGGCGACGGCTCTGGTTCGCGGCCGCGCTGCGAAAGTCGCCGGGCGCGTAACTATGGACATGACTATGTTCGACGTTACCGGAATTCCGGGTGTTTCCGTCGGAGACGAGGTCGTTCTTATAGGCCGTCAAGGCCGCCTTACCGTGACGGCCGAGGCGCTTGCCGCTCTTGCCGGCACCATCAACTACGAGATAGTATGCGGAATCTCCGATAGGGTTCCCAGAATCGAGACGGACTAAAAACAATAATGATAACCATCGTCCACCGGTCTTTTATGGATGTCGTCAAAAGCGTAGGGGAACTCGCTCTTATGACTTCGCGCACCCTTGTTTACATATTCAAGGGAAACGTGGACCGCAGGAACGTCGTCGAGCAGATGTTGGAGGTCGGCGTGCGTTCTTTTCCCGTGATAGCGCTCACTTCGGTGTTCACCGGAATGGTTATGGCGCTTCAGACCGGCGCGGCCTTCAGGAATATTTTCAACGAGCCGGTTTATGTGGGTTCGGTCGTGGGCTTCGCCATAGTCAAAGAACTCGGTCCCGTTCTTACTTCCATAGTTATTTCGGGCCGCGTGGGGGCGGCTATAGCCGCCGAGCTCGGTTCGATGAAAGTCACCGAGCAGCTTGACGCGCTTTACACCCTGGGCACCAACCCCGTGAAATATCTGGCGGTGCCGCGGTTTATCGCCAATCTGGTGATGCTTCCCATTCTCGCTCTGTGCGCCAATATTATCGGTATCGTCGGAGGAATGCTGGTTACGGTATATAAATGGGGAGTGCCTTCCACGGTTTACTGGGATGACATACTCGATCATATGGATATCGGCGACCTTATGCACGGGTTGATAAAATCCCTCGCTTTCGCCCTGATTATAGTTTCCGTTTCCTGCTACAAGGGTTTTGCGTGCGAAGGCGGAGCCGAGGGCGTGGGCAAGACAACCACCGGCGCCGTTATGATTTCTATGGTGATGATACTGGTGTCGGATTATTTCATATCCTCTTTTCTCGTCGCAATCGGAATCGGGTAATGATAAAAATCTCCGGCGTTCACAAATCGTTTAACTCGAACCACGTTCTTCGCGGAACGAGTTTGGACATTCTCGACGGAGAGACCATAACGATAATAGGCGCTTCCGGCGGCGGAAAGAGCGTGTTATTAAAGTGTATGGTCGGATTGCTTCAGGTGGACGACGGCGATATATTCGCGGACGAACACAGGATAACCGGCCTTGAAGACGACGCGCTTTGGGAAGTGCAGAAAAAATTCGGATTTCTCTTTCAGGGCGCGGCGCTGTTCGACTCGTTGACCGTCGCCGAAAACATCGCGTTCGGACTCAAGAATCTGCGCCCCGACATTTCCGGAAACGAAGTTTCCCAGAGAGTCAGATGGTGTCTTGAAAACGTGGGCTTAAAAAACATAGAGCATTTGAAACCCGCGGAACTCTCCGGCGGAATGAAAAAGCGCGTCGGCCTGGCCCGCGCCATAGCCACGGAGCCGAAATACATACTTTACGACGAGCCGACGACGGGCCTCGACCCGATAAAGGCCGACCTTATAACGGATTTGATACTGAAACTTCAGCACAACCTTAAAATAACTTCCATAGTGGTTACTCACGATATGGTCGCGGCATACAAGGTATCCAACCGCGTAGCGATGCTTTACGACGGAAAGATAGTCGAGATAGGATCGCCGGACGAGATAAAAAATACCCGCAATGAAATCGTCCGGCAGTTCATAGAGGGTCACACCGAAGAAAAGGTGTGAAAATTGTATAATCAGCGATAATGAATAAGGAAACGAGACTCGGATTATTCCTGCTCGCCGCCGTCGCGGCTTTCGTCACGGTTATAACGATACTGGGCGATTTTTCCTTTCGCCGCGGTTACTATATCAATGTGGTTTTTTCCGATACAGCGGGACTTCCGGACAAGGCGCCGGCCAAGATAGCCGGCGTTACCGTCGGCAGTATCAAGGGCATTACTCTTGTGGACGGCAAGGCCAATCTCAGGGTCTGGATAAGAAAGTCGGTTAACATTCACGACGACGCGCAGGCCCGCATAATCGCAACGGGGATAATCGGCACGAAATATCTTGAACTTACCACGGGGTCGTCTTCCAGGCCTGTCGTCCGGAACGGTCACGCTCTGCGCGGTATAGACCCTGTTTCGCTGGATAAAATGCTCACGAGCGCTCTTGAAAGCATAGAGGCCCTGACGGATTCTCTTAAACCCACCGACGGAAAATCGCTGGGGCAGAACCTCTCCGAGGCAGTGGCGAATATAAGGGATGTCACGGATACTCTGCGCACGGCCGTTCATTTGCAGGAACAAAAAGTCGTCGAGATCGTCTCAAATATTCACTCCATCACAAAGCGCGTGGACTCGATATCGGCCAATCTCGACGAAATATTGGGCGACGGCAAGGCCGACCTGAAGGCCACGATAGCCCACCTTAAAAGCATTTCCGAAAAACTCGACAGCATAGTGACTTCCGTCGAGGCCGGCGAAGGTCTTGCCGGCAAAGTTCTTAAAGACAAGGAAATGGGAGAGAACCTCAAAGGCGCGGTCGCGTCCATCAAGGACACCGCCGACGAAGCCAAGCGTGTTCTGCGCAGAATATCGGTCATAGACACGCACTGGAACTTTTCGCTCCGTTACGACACCAAATACGATTTGTACAAGCCCGATGTGGGCCTTAGAGTATCGCCATCGCCCCAGAAGTACTATTATTTCGGCGGCAGGAACCTGGGCGACAAGCGCACGGAATTCGATCCGGAAGAAAGAAACACGCTTGATTTTCACGTCGGCAGAGTCAAACCCTACGGAAGTATTTATGCCGGCGTCGTCAAAAACAAGGGCGGCGGCGGATTCAGCATAAGGCCTTTCTATAAAGGAAATCCGTGGAACAAATTCGAGGTATACGCCGAGGGTTCCGATTTCTTCCGAAAAAAACCCGTGGCTGCCGCCAACGTGGACGTCGGCGCCCGAGTCAATATTTACAAATTCGTTACGCTTGGCACGCAAGTCGAGGACATCGCGCACGAGCAGAATACGAACGTTTACGTAAACCTTTTTGTCAAAGACAACGATATCGGATACCTTTTGGGGCTGGTGGGACTGGCCAGACCGTGATATGTCAGTTGCCTGTCGTTATTTTTTTGTCAGCTTCTCTTAAATCCCGCCCCGTTTGTCATTCCCGCGAAAGCGGGAATCCAGATATATGCGCCGCCGAATTCTGGATTCCCGATAACAACATTCGGGAATGACAAAGTTAAAGAAGGCGCGGGGGCGAGGGAAACGAACGAGATTGAAAAACAAGAATTAAAGAATGAAAACAAAAAACATCTTCCGCTGCCGCGAGTGCGGTTTTTCTTCGGCCAAATGGCTGGGTAGATGTCCCGAATGCGGCAAGTGGAATTCCTTCGACGAAGAACTTCTCTCCCAAAAAACGCAGCCGGTCCGCCGCACTCTCACCGATTTCTCCTCCGAAGTTTCTCCGATAGATAAAATATCGGCCGGCAGTTTCGCGCGCACTCCCACCGGCATAGGCGAGGTCGACAGAATTCTGGGAGGCGGCGTTGTCGACGGGAGCATGGTGCTTCTGGGCGGTCCGCCGGGCATAGGCAAATCGACTCTGATGCTTGAGATTTCAGCGGCGCTTGCCGCCGTTTCGGGGCCAGTTCTCTACGTCTCCGGCGAAGAATCCCCCGGGCAGATAAAGAATCGCGCCGACCGAGTGTCGGCTTCGAGGGACGGTATATTCGTCCTGTGCGAAACTAATCTTGAAAATATAGTGGAGGCGATAGGACGCTTATCGCCCAGACACGTCGTAATAGATTCCATCCAGACGGTGTACCGCCCCGATTTGGCCGGCGCTCCCGGCACTGTTTCGCAAGTCAGGGAATGCGCCGCCGAAATGCTCAAAATTGCCAAATCGCGGGGCATCTCGGTATTTTTGCTCGGCCACGTCACCAAAGAAGGCGATCTCGCCGGGCCGCGCGTGCTTGAGCATATCGTCGACACGGTGCTTTATTTTGAGTCGGAGAAGCAGCAAATTTACAGAATTTTGCGGGTCAACAAAAACCGTTTCGGCCCGGCCGCGGAAATCGGCGTTTTTGAAATGAAGGAGACGGGACTCGAAGGTGTGTCCAATCCGTCGGCGCTGTTTTTAAGGGAACGTGGGGATGCGGCGGCTTCCGGTTCGGTCGTCACTGTTTCCATCGAGGGTTCGCGCCCGATTCTCGTGGAAATACAATCTCTGGTGACAAAAGCAAACTACGGCGTGCCGCGCCGCCAGGCCAACGGCATCGACTATAACAGAATGGTCATGCTCATAGCGGTGCTTGAGCGCAGGTGCGGTTTTCATCTTGAATTCCAGGACGTTTATCTGAATGTCGCCGGAGGACTTAAATTAAAAAGTACCGCCGAAGATCTTGCCGCGGCGGTGTCGGTGGCTTCGGCGTCGTCGGATTTTACGGTGCCGGTTTCGGTCGTTGCCGTCGGCGAAGTAGGACTCTCCGGAGAAATCCGGGCGGTCTCGCGGCTCGGCGACCGTCTCAAAGAAGCGGAAGCGATGGGTTTCCACGAAGCCGTAGTTCCCAAAAGCGGGCTTTCGCGCGCAACACTGCCTAAAAAAATAAAAATACACCCGGCGTCCACGCTTGCCGAGGCCGTGGAAATTTTAAGAGAAAGAGGACGAAAATCATGATGGATTTTGCCACCTTCGGAGAATCGCACGGAAAGGTTATCGGAGTTGTCGTAGAGGGTCTGCCCGCCGGTCTTGAAATATCCGTCGACGGCATAAACGCGGAACTCTCGCGCCGGCAGTCCGGCTACGGCCGCGGCGCGCGGATGGCGATGGAAAAAGACACCGCGGAAATAGTTTCCGGAGTAAGATGGGGAAGGACCATCGGTTCGCCCGTCTGCGTGTTGATAAAAAACCGCGATTGGGACAACAACCGCCGGCTGATGTCCGTCGATAAAATATCCGGAGCATCCTCAATGCGGCTTCTGCGTCCGCGTCCGGGCCACGCCGACCTCGCCGGTCTTATGAAGTATCGCTTCGACGATGTAACCGATGTTCTGGAGCGTTCCAGCGCCCGCGAGACCGCCGCGAGAGTGGCCGCCGGCGCGTTGTTCAAAAAGTTTCTGTCGGTTGCGGGCATCGGCGTTTATTCATGGGTCGAGGAAATCGGCGGCGTAAAAGCGGACGTGCCGTCGGCGCCGGCGTTAAAGATATCGGAGCTGGCCAAAAAAAATACACTGTCTATACCCGACGCGGCGGCGTTTTCAAGAATGGCCGCGCTCATAGATTCCGCCAAAAAATCCGGAGACACCGTCGGCGGCGTATTTGCCGTGGCGGTTTCGGGAACTCCCGCGGGATTGGGCGGTTACGTTTCGTGGAAGGAGCGTCTCGACGGCAAACTTGCCGCCGCGCTGATGTCGATACAGGCCATAAAAGGCGTCGAGATAGGCGCGGGTTTTCGAGCCGCCTCAACGAGCGGCTCCAAAGTTCACGACGAAATATTTTACTCGAAAACGGCGGGATATTTCCGCAAAACGAACAACGCCGGCGGGCTTGAAGGCGGTGTGACCAACGGCGGCGAAATCAGGGCCAGATGCGCAATGAAACCCATACCGTCGCTGACGAAGCCGCTGGCGTCCGTCGACATCGCCACGAAAAAACCGTCGCCCGCGGCCGCCGTCAGAAGCGACGTGTGCGCCGTTCCGGCGGCCGCCGTAGTCGGCGAAGCCATGACGGCTTTCGTGATTGCGGCCGCCGTCAGGGATAAGTTCGGCGGCGACAGCGTATCCGAATTCCTCGACAACCTCCGCTCGTCGTCGCGCCGTCGGGCGTAGGCGGTTATTGATTCCGCCGTAAGACAATTTCCCTATGGCGACTCCGTTCAGATTTTATACCCGTCTAAATCTTACCGAGCTCCTCGGCAGAAAAGCCGCGGATTTGAAAGAATTCCTCGAAGGTCTCAAATCCGTCCCCGGCTCGTCGATATACTATCACACTCACAGGTTTCTGCAGCAGCATCACTTCCTCTCTCCGGAACCTCCCAACGATTTCGCCTACTGGGTTTCCATGTCTCTGAAGGAAGAACGCCTGGGCGAAAAACTCGCCGCCGTCGACATCGTCAGATTCGGCGGGATAGCGCCGCTGCGCGAGAGTTTCATTTCAATTATCGAAGAACACATTAAACATCATCCCGCCGAGCGCCGTGCGCCCGACGGCGAGGAATTTCATTTTATGAAGTCGGTGACGTTCGTGGTTCCCACGCCGCACGTAGTCGATAACCTCAGGGATTTTTATGAAACTCTGGGTATGGTTTCCATTCACTCGATATATTTCCATATTTTTGAGGCACGTCTGCGTCTTGAAAAGGGCGACAACGATTTTTCCTTTTGGCTGGGAACGCAGCTCGGCGAAAAAGAAATCGCCGCCGCCGTCGCGAAGATGGACCCTTACACACGGACACTTGAAAATCTGCGGCAAAGAATTCGATCTCTGATAAAAGATAAAATCCGCTGACGCCGCGTTTTACGGCCGGCAGATTTTTGTAAGAGACATTGTAGGGGCGTATTGCCATACGCCTTCATTATGGAAAGTGTTTGTTCAAAAGATTCAACACGATAATTTATGCCGAATCTTGATAATTACACCCCTATAGTCGGAGCCGATACCGTCGAGGAAATACGTCTGCTCGCCGAGCGTTTGCGCGGCGCGCGCGTGGTTAACGTCAACTCTACCGCCGTCGGCGGAGGCGTAGCCGAAATACTTTCGCGTATGATGCCGCTTCTTTCGGAACTCGGCATTAACGCCTCATGGGAAGTCATAAAAGGCGGGGAGAAGTTTTTCGCGGCCACAAAAAAATTCCATAACGCCCTCCACGGAGTCAGGACGGAAATTTCCGGCGACGAGTACGAGCATTTTATTGAGATTAACCGCCAAAACGCCGCGACTATGAATCTTGACGCCGACGTGGTTTTCATCCACGACCCGCAGCCGATTGCTCTCGTGGAAAAAAGGAACAAAGCGTCCGGCGGATGGCTGTGGCGCTGTCACATAGATTTTTCCCGTCCCGACGAAAAACTCTGGCAGTTTCTCAGAGGATACATTGAAAAATATGACGCGGCGGTATTTTCCGCCCCCGCGTTCGCGCGGTCGCTTTCGGTAAGACAAATTCTTATAGCTCCGTCCATAGACCCGTTGTCGGACAAGAACAAGGAACTTGACGAAGCGTACATATCCTCTGTGTTCGAGAGTTTCGGTATTGACCGCGGCAGGCCGGTTGTCACCCAGATATCGCGTTTCGATTATTTGAAAGACCCCGTCGGAGTGATAGAGGCCTACCGTCAGGCAAAAAAATATGTTGATTGCCAGCTGGTGCTCGCCGGCGGCGGCGCCACCGATGATCCGGAGGGCGAAAAAGTTCTGGCCGAAGTCCGCGAAGCCGCCGCCGGAGACAAAGATATTTTCATACTGCTTCTTCCGCCGTCGTCGGATTTAGAGATAAACGCTCTGCAGCGCGGCTCCGACGTAGTTCTGCAAAAATCCCTGCGCGAGGGCTTTGGCCTCACCGTCTCGGAGGCGCTTTGGAAAGGCAAGCCCGTTATAGCCGGAGCCGTTGGAGGAATACCTCTTCAAATTACGCACAAATATTCCGGCATACTCACGCATACCGTCGAGGGAACGGCGTATTGGATAAAACAGTTGCTGCATTCTCCCGAATACGCCGCGAAACTCGGAGCCAATGGCAGGGAGCACATAAAAAATAATTTTCTTCTGACGAGACATTTGAGGGAATATCTGCTTATGTTTTTGTCGCTGAGTCATTCGGGCGACGTGGTGCACTTATAAAATATGAATATAATACTGACGGGATTTATGGGAACAGGCAAAACGTCGGTCGGCAGGGCGCTTGCCTCAGCGCTCAAAAAAGATTTCATCGATACCGACGAAATCATCAAGCGCCGCGCGGGCAAGACCATAGCGAGGATATTTTCCGACGACGGCGAACGCGCTTTTCGCGCCGCCGAAAGCGCGGTGGCCGTCGAAATCGCCGGCATGGACGGCAAAGTCGTCTCGACGGGCGGTGGCATCGTTCTCCGACGGGAAAACATGTCGCATTTGCGAAAAAATGGTATAATCATCAATCTTACGTCGTCTCCGGCAAAGATTTACGAGCGTCTGAAAAACGACGGCGGTTCGCGTCCGCTGCTTGATAAACCCGATGTTCTTTCGGAGATAAAAAAACTGCTGGTCGAACGCGAACCGTTCTACGCCGATTGCGATGTCCGAATCGACACCGGACTTTTGAGCGCCGAAGCCGCCGCCGAAAGCATAATCCGCAGTTTGGCGGGACGCATTTAACATCGTGTCGTCTCGACTCAAATGAAAAAAATATCCGTCAGATTACCGCATAAAACCGTCCCCGTTATCATCGGCGGGCCGATAAACAAATTTGCCGCCGCCTTTGCAAAAGCCGTCCCCGCGCGAAAAATACTCGCGGTGACTAATCCCTTGATACGCAGAATGTACGGCGCCCGTATGGCGAAGTCCTTCCGCGCGGCCGGCATAGATCTTGCCTGGGCGGAAATACCCGCGGGGGAAAAGCACAAAAATCTTCGGTCGATTGAGCGCGTGTACTCGCGCGCGGTCGCCGCGGGACTCGACCGTGATTCCGTGATATTGGCGTTGGGCGGCGGCGTCGTGGGCGATATGGCGGGATTCGCGGCCGCCACGCTTTTTCGCGGCATAAGATACGTTCAGGCGCCCACGACTCTACTTGCGATGGTGGATTCTTCCGTCGGCGGAAAGGTGGGCGTGGACTTAAAAGAGGGAAAAAATCTTGCCGGCGCGTTTTATCAGCCGGAGCTTGTTTACGTGAGCGGGGAGTTTCTGAATACGCTTCCTCCGCGTGAAATCAAAAATGGTCTCGGCGAAATCGTGAAATACGCGGTGATATCCGACGGCAAACTTTTTGAATATCTTGAAAAAACGCCGCCGTCGGAATTCAAGTGGGATTTTGTCGTAGAACGCTGTGTCCGGGCCAAAGCCGCGGTAGTGGAAAAAGACGAGTATGAAACAAAGGGCATAAGAGAGATTCTTAATTTCGGGCATACTTACGCACACGCTCTCGAAAAAGCCGCGTCCTACAAGGCCGTGTCGCACGGCGAGGCCGTAGCCGCGGGAGTTCTTAAAGAATGCATTCTCGCGGAGCGGCTGTGCGGTTTTAAGGAAACCCGCAGAGTCCGGAACCTGCTTGCGGCCCTCGGTTTGCCGACGGAAGCGCCGGAATCGGTTTCGAGGCGCGCGGTGGCGGCGGCCGTATCAAGAGATAAAAAGATCCGCGGCAAAAACATACGGCTTTATCTGCCGTCTTCGATAGGCCGCGCGGTTTTTATGGAAGTTTCCGTGGACGATATACGGGAGAAGCTTGCCGCATTTTAACGGAAAAAATACGGAGTGCTATAAAAAATGAATCCATTCGTTTATAAAAATCGCAATTTGTGCGTCGACGGTATAAGTTTGAAGAGTATCGCCCGCAAGGTCGGCACGCCCTTTTTCATATATTCACGCGACAACATCGAGCGTCGGATACTCGACTACAAAAAAGGCCTTGCCTCCGTGCGGCACTTGCTCTGCTATGCCGTGAAAGCCAACTCCAATCCGGCCGTTCTTAAAGTCATTCGCGCTGCCGGCTGCGGGGCAGACATAACGAGCGGCGGGGAGCTTTACGCGGCGATGGCGGCCGGCATTTCGCCGTCGAAACTTGTGTACGCCGGCGTCGGCAAGACCGACGGAGAAATCCGCGCGGCGATAAAAGCCGGAATCCTTATGTTCAACGTGGAATCACGCGCGGAGCTTGAGGCCATCGACGGAATTGCCGCCCGCGCCGGCAAAATCGTCCGCGTAGCCGTGCGCATAAATCCCGACGTCGACGCCGGGACGCACAAAAAAATCACCACCGGGAAATCGCGCACCAAGTTCGGCATTCCGATATCAGACGCTTTGGAATTTTACAATGCCGCCCGTAGAATGAAGCACATTGAACCGGCGGGAATCCATTCGCACATCGGCTCGCAAATCGTTTCGACGTCGCCGTTTACGGCGGCCGCGCGGAAAATAAAAAAACTTACGGACCGGCTGGAATCGTCGGGGCTTTCGATAAAATATGTCGACCTCGGCGGAGGTCTCGGCATACGTTATAACGACGAGAATCCGCCTTCTCCGTCGACTTTTGTCAAAGAAACGCTTAGCGTCTTCTCGTCGGACAGGGACGCGGCGCGCACCTATATTTTCGAGCCCGGACGGTCCATCGTGGGCGAGGCGGGGGCTTTGGTGGCTTCGGTGATATATCACAAAGAAGCGCTGGGCAAGCATTTTTTCATCGCCGACGCGGGTATGTCGGATTTGATAAGACCAACGCTCTATGACGCATATCACGAAATCCTGCCGGTCGAGAAATCCGCTTCGCGCGTGGTTACGGCCGACATTGTGGGGCCGATATGCGAAACGGGAGATTTTTTGGGGCTGTCGCGCCGTTTGCCGATACTGAAGAAAAATGATCTCATAGCCGTGTTGTGCGCCGGCGCTTACGGATTTGCGATGTCGAGCCGCTACAATTCGCGCCTGCGTGCCGCCGAGGTGCTTGTGTCCGACGGAAAATACAAAATAGTAAGAAAACGTGAAACATACGCCGACCTCGACGCGCGTGTTTAGAAATAAATCTATGCCGATTTCATTGTTGATATTAGGCCGTTTCAAAAATCCCCCTGTATCCCCCTTTTATAAAGGGGGACGAAGGGGGATTTCTTTTGGCGGTTTTCATAATGGCGAATATCGGGACGTTTTATGACAAAACAAGTCAGCTTCACAAAAATGACCGCAGCCGGCAACGATTTTGTCATGATAGACAATCGTTCCGGAATAATGCCCGCATCCCGCCGCGCGGTTTCCGCCCTTGCCCGACGGCTCTGCGACCGCAAGTACGGCGCCGGAGCCGACGGCATGATACTTCTTGAGCGCTCCCGACGGGCGGATTTCAGAATGCGTTACCTTAACGCCGACGGCTCCGAAGTTTCCATGTGCGGAAACGGAGCCCGTTCGATAGCGCGTTTTGCCGCATTGACTGGCGCCGTAAAGAAAAATCGCGGCGTTTTTGAAACTCCGGCGGGCATAATAAGCTACGAACTCAAAGAAGACACAGTCCGGATAGGACTTCCTCCTGTGCGAAATATAAAACTCGGTTTTTCGCTGTCCGCCGACGGTTCGCGTCTTGAAGCGCACTTCGCCGATACCGGCGTTCCCCACGTGGTAGTTTTCGTCGACAATCTTGAAAAAATAAAAGTCGTTTCCCTGGGCCGCGCCATAAGATATCACAAAAAATTCGCTCCGTCCGGCGCCAACGCCGATTTTGTCAAAATTAAGTCGCGCTCTGCGATTGCCGTGCGCACTTACGAACGCGGAGTGGAAGACGAGACGCTGGCCTGTGGCACGGGTGTTACCGCCGCGGCGATAATATCGGGCATTCTCGGATACGCGCGTCCGCCGGTCAAGTGCCTCACGCGCGGCGGCGATATTTTGACTGTTGACTACGCGTACAAAATTGATTCGCGTTCCCGTAAAATCGTTCCTTCTTCGATAAATGAAGTTACCCTCGAAGGTCCCGCCCGGGTGGTTTTTACCGGCCGGTATAATCTTTAACCCCCCACCTCCGGTCGCAATATTCTCATCTACCTTTTATGGCTGAAATAACAACTAATTTGCTATAATGAAACCATTGAAAAAGCCGTTGAAATATCACCCTGAACCCTTCGCCTTCTGTCATCCTGAGCGTAGCGAAGGATCTCGTCCTACTCAGGGCAGGCTCCGTGAAGGGTCTCGTTTGTCGT
>PHAN01000024.1 GCA_002841695.1 Elusimicrobia bacterium HGW-Elusimicrobia-1
TCCACGTGGCCTATCGTGCCTACGTTTACGTGAGGTTTGCTTCTGTCGAATTTAGCTTTTGCCATAAATGTTTCCTCCTAAACCGTTTTCTCCAATATTTTATCTGATATCTGCCGAGGGACTTCTTCGTATCCCGACGGCTCCATGTTGTAGCTTGCGCGTCCCTGAGAAAGCGAGCGCAGAGTCGTGGCGTAGCCGAACATTTCAGCCAGCGGAACTGTTCCGCGAATAAAATTCACCCGGCCTTTGGCTTCCATGGAGAATATCTTGCCCCTGCGGGCGTTGAGATCTCCTATTATTTCTCCCATATATTCTTCGGGAGTGATAACTTCTATTTTCATTATGGGTTCCAGCAAATAGGCGTCGCCCTTCCTCATTCCGGCCTTGAAAGCCATCGACGCGGCCATCTTGAAAGCCATTTCCGAGGAGTCCACTTCATGATAAGAGCCGTCGACGAGAGTTATTCTCAAATCGACCACGGGATATCCGGCAAGAACGCCTGTCTCTATGGCCTCTTTAAGACCTTTCTCAACGCCGGGGATATATTCTTTGGGAATGGATCCGCCACGGATTTTGTCGACGAACTCAAAGCCCTTCATACGTTCCAGCGGCTCCAGTTCCAGCACTACGTGACCGTACTGGCCGCGACCGCCGGACTGTTTGATGTATTTGCCTTCCTGCGAAACTTTCTTTTTAAGACCTTCGCGATAAGCCACCTGCGGCTTGCCGACAGTGGCCATTACGTTAAACTCTCTTTTCATTCTGTCAACCAGAATATCAAGGTGCAGTTCGCCCATACCCGCGATGATTGTCTGGCCGGTCTCATGGTCGACTTTTACCTTAAAAGTGGGATCTTCTTCGGCAAGGCGATTGAGGGCCGCGCCGAGTTTTTCCTCGTCGGCGTTGGTAGCCGGCTCTATGGCCACGGATATGACGGGTTCGGGGAAGACCATCGACTCAAGCGCTATGGGATTATCCTCATCGCACAAAGTGTCGCCGGTGTAAGTTTTTTTAAGTCCCACGACCGCGGCTATGTCTCCGGCGGTAATTTCCGGAACTTCTTCGCGCTTGTTGGCGTGCATAATGACCAGCCGCGCCACGCGCTCGGTATTTCCCGTGGCCGCGTTATGAACGTAGCTTCCGCTTTGGAGACGTCCGGAATAAACCCTGACGTAAGTAAGTTTGCCTATATAGGGATCACTCTGAATCTTGAAAGCGAGCGCGGCGAAATGCTCTTCGGGAACGAGTTTTCTTTCTATGACTTCTTCGGTGCCGGGGACCACGCCCTTAACCGGCGGAAGGTCAACCGGCGACGGCAGATAATCCACGACCGCGTCCAGCAATGGCTGTATGCCCTTGTTCTTGAATGAGGATCCGCAGAAAACCGGCACTATTTTGCCGGCGATGGTCGAGCGGCGCAAGGCCGTCTGTGTCTCTTCTACGGATATTTCGCCTCCGTCGAGAAACTTGCCCATTATTGTCTCGTCGTGATCCGAAAGCTGCTCCAGCATTTTTTCACGCTGAGCGGCCGCATCCTTGCGAAGTTCTTCGGGTATATCCAGCGTGTCGAACTTGGCGCCAAGTTCCTCATCGTGCCAAATCAACGCTTTCATGGCCACAAGATTGATTATGCCCTTAAAACCGCTTTCGGCTCCGATTGGAAGCGCCACCGGAACGGGATTGGCGTTGAGGCGTTTTTTTATCTGATCGACACAGGTGAAATAGTCGGCGCCTACCCTGTCCATTTTATTGACGAAAACAATTCGCGGAACGTCGTATTTGTCGGCCTGGCGCCACACGGTTTCCGATTGGGGTTCCACGCCGGAAACCGCGTCGAAAACGACGACGGCTCCGTCAAGAACGCGAAGTGAACGCTCAACCTCAATGGTAAAATCGACGTGGCCGGGCGTGTCTATTATATTAATGTGAGCGTCGCGCCACTGACATCTTGTGGCGGCCGACGTTATGGTAATTCCGCGTTCCTGTTCCTGTTCCATCCAGTCCATCGTGGCGGCGCCCTCGTGCACCTCGCCTATCCTGTAAATGCGGCCGGTGTAATAGAGTATGCGCTCGGTCGTCGTGGTCTTACCCGCGTCGATGTGGGCGATGATGCCTATATTGCGTAGTTTTGTAAGGTCTGATGTTGTCGACATTGTATCCTTATTTCAAGCGCGTCCAATGACTATAAGATTTACGAATTATGTTACTTTGAAACAATTAAATCCTTTCTTTTTCTGTGAAAGTAATGGTATTGAAAACTTGGTCTAATTCGATGAATTTAGCCCCTGAAAGTTTTTTTAATTTTGCAGATGCCTGAGACCAAAAATATATTTCCACATCCCATTTTTTCTTTAAGCATCGTTCCAATGTGGTAAGATAATCTTCATCGCCTGCCACCAGAGCAATAGTGCCTGGATTCTGATTATCATCCAAAGCATCTCTGATTGCGTTTATCATCTCAGCGTCACAGATTTTTTCCCGATTAGTAAAAAAACTTCTATCGAAAATTCTTGGCTCAATGCCCATTATTTTCAGTTTGTTCCATAAATTATCATTACTTGGTGGTCGGGAGCCAACTAAAACAGTTTCCATCAATTTACGTTCACCTTTTACAAAATCCAATAAATCACCATAATTGATTCGTAACCGCGGAATCAACAAATCATCGTAAAAATATTGATGCCTCGCCACTCTTTGCGCTTCAATAAAAATATTCGAACTGTCAATAAATAAATGTAAACCATTCATAAATGTCGCCCCTCAAACTTTTCGGTAAAAATCCTTATGCTCCTACCACCTGTAATGGGCGAACGCCTTATTGGCTTCCGCCATTTTATGGGTATCTTCGCGCTTTTTAAAAACTGAACCCTCTTTGCGCGACGCGCCAAGTATTTCTTCGGCGAGACGCGCGGCCATCGCCTTGCCTTTTTTCTGACGGGCGAACTCTATAAGCCATTTGATGACCAGTGTCACCGACCTTGTCTTGGGCACTTCCACCGGTATCTGAAAAGTCGCGCCGCCGACTCTGCGGGGACGGACCTCCACGAGCGGCCGGCAATTTTCCACCGCGCGATTGAAAACGTCGAGCGGATTTTCTTTGGATGCTTCTTTGACTATATTCATCGCGCCGTAAAATATTTTTTCGGCGGTTGTTTTTTTGCCGCGATAGTTCAGCTTGTTGATGAATCTGGTAATCGTAACCGAGCTGTAAATGTGGTCGGGTACGACTTCAAGATTCCGACGCTGTTTAGGTTTAAGTCCGCCTCTTACCATTTTTATTCTCCGTAATTTAGGCCTTCGGTCTCTTGGCGCCGTACTTCGAGCGCCCCTGCTTGCGTCCGTCGACTCCGGTGGAATCGAGCGTTCCTCTTATTATGTGATATCTGACACCCGGCAAATCTTTTATGCGTCCGCCGCGCACCAGCACCAGCGAATGTTCCTGCAAAGCATGCCCGACGCCCGGTATGTACGAAGTGACCTCTATGCCGCTTGTAAGTTTTACGCGGGCCACTTTTCTTAATGCCGAATTTGGTTTTTTGGGCGTGGTCGTATAAACTCTGGTGCACACGCCTCTTCTCTGCGGGGAAGATTTCAGCGCCGGCGACTTACTTTTGCTCGCCTGCGGCTCTCTGGGCTTTCTTATCAGTTGGGATACGGTCGGCATAAATTTTGCTCCGTGAAAATATTTTTAAAGTTTTACGAACCCGGTGCCCGCCGGAACCAAATGTCCGATGGAAACGTTTTCTTTGAGTCCCTTGAGATGATCTATCTGGCCGGTCGTGGCGGCTTCGGCCAGAACCTTGGTTGTCTCCTGGAACGATGCTGCCGAAATGAACGACTCCGACGCCAGAGACGCCTTTGTTATACCCAGAAGTATCGTCTGGGCCTGGGGCGACTTCTTTCCGGACTTTTCGAGTTTACGGACGACTTCGGCATACTGACGCTTGGTCGTTATTTCGCCTATTATAAACTCGCTGTCGCCGGGATCGGTTATGCGCACGTTGGAAAGCATCTGCCTTACTATAACTTCTATGTGCCGGTCGTTTATGGCTACGCCCTGCATTCTGTATATCTGTTGAATTTCATTGACGAGATACTCCTGCACTTCTTTTTCACTCTTGACTTTGAGCAAGTCGTGCGGGTTCACGGCTCCGTCGGTCAACGGTTCGCCGGCAAGAACTTTGTCGTTATTGTAAACGAGCGAGTGACGGCCGGAAGGTATCGAGTATTTTCTGCGGAACTTCGATATTTCGTCCTCCACTATAATTTCTTCGGTGGTCTGGTCGATGGTGACTTTGCCTTCTATCTCGGAAATCACCGCCGAGTTTTTGGGCTTGCGCGCCTCAAAGAGTTCTTCGATGCGGGGCAGACCGCCCGTGATGTCTTTAATTTTGATTGTTTCGTGCGGAATCTTGGCCAGAATATCGCCCTTCTGGACTTTGTCGCCGTTTGCAACCGCAAGGACGGTGTCAATAAGAAGAGGATACTCTATGTTGTCGGCCGCCGAGGTTGATATATTTATCCTCGGACGGAGCGCCCGCTGACCGGGGCTGGCCGTAACGGTTTTCTCGATGAGCCCGGTGAACTTGGATTTTTCCAGACGAAGCGTCACGCCTTCTTTAACGTCTTCAAGCTTAACGCGTCCGCTGAACTCTGCAATGATGGGCTTGTAATGCGGATCCCATTCCGCGAGTTTTTCGCCTTTGTCCACACTCGTGCCTTTTACGTATTTTACGTGGGCGCCGTACGGGATGGGGAAGGCCTCTTTTCTTCTGACTCCGCCGGCGGTAAGGGTGACCACCATTGTTGCGTCGCGGCTGATTACCACGTAATTTCCGGCCCGTTCCTCTTTAACGTATTTGAGGTTTTGATACTCTATTTCGCCGGCTTCGCCGGCTATAATTTCCGAGCGTTCGGAAATTTTGCTCGCCGCGCCGCCTACGTGGAATGTTCTGAGTGTAAGCTGAGTGCCGGGCTCGCCTATGGACTGCGCCGCTATTATGCCTATGGCGTCTCCGATTTCGCCTATTTTATTTGTGGCCAGATTTTTACCATAGCATTCGGCACAGATGCCGTGTTCGGATTCGCAAGTCAGCACGGAACGCACGCGAATTTTTTCGATTCCGGATTCGGCGATTTTTTTGGCTGTCGCGGGCGTAATCATCTCGCCGCGCGAGGCAATAACCTGCGCCGTGAAAAGATCCGTAACGTTTTCTACGGGATAACGCCCCGTGATTCTCTCTTCCATCGTCTCGATAACTTCTTCGCCGCCTTTAAGGTTGCCCAAGGCGATGCCTTTTATCGTTCCACAATCATCCTGCGTAACTACAAGCGAGTGCGCCACGTCGACGAGACGTCTTGTGAGGTATCCGGCCTCGGCGGTTTTAAGCGCCGTGTCCGAAAGACCTTTGCGTCCGCCGTGCGTCGATATGAAATACTCCACGACGCTTAAGCCCTCGCGGAAGTTCGATATAATGGGAGTTTCTATGATTTCACCGCCGGCGCCTTTTATTTTTCTTTGCGGGCGGGCCATCAGACCTCTTATGCCGGCGAGCTGCCTGACCTGCTGACGGTTGCCTCTGGCGCCCGACTCGGCCATAAGATACACCGAGTTGACGCGCGGCTGGTCGGGCGAATATTTCTCGTCGCCCAGTTTTTTCATATCGTCGAAAACTATGTCGGAAATGCGGTCGGTCGCCGTGCTCCAAACGTCCAGGGTCTTGGAATATCTTTCGCCTTCGGTTATAAGACCGGCCTGCGCCTGCGAAATAATGCTCTTTACTTTTTTCTGAGCTTCCTTGATTATTTCGTTCTTGCGGACGGGAACGGTCATATGGTCTATGGATATGGAAACGCCCGATATTGTGGCGAATCTGAATCCAAGTTTCTTGATTTCGTCAAGAACTCTTACTGTCTCGGCCATCCCGAAGCGCACATAGCAGTCGTCGAGAAGTTTCGATATGGCCTTTTTCGTCATTACTTTATTTACGTAACCGAATCCTTCGGGCAGTATTGAGTTGAATATTATTCTGCCGACGGCGGTATAATCCTTCCACGCCTGCGGATTTTTTGTCGACGTGGCCTCGGAAATATCGTTGATGCCTTCCACTTTGATTATCGCCTGAAGGTCTATTTTTTGACGCTGATAAAGCCCGATAACCTCGTCGGTCGAAGCAAAAATCATTCCCTCGCCGGGCACGCCTTTTTTGGCCATCGTAAGATACGCGCACCCCAGAATCATATCCTGGCTGGGCACGGCGATGGGACGCCCCGACGCCGGAGAAAAAATGTTGTTTGTCGCCATCATCAAAACGCGCGCTTCTATCTGCGCTTCGATGGACAAAGGAACGTGAACGGCCATCTGGTCGCCGTCGAAGTCGGCGTTAAACGCCGCGCAGGTCAAAGGATGAAGCTGAATGGCTTTGCCTTCTATAAGTTTGGGCTCAAAGGCCTGTATGCCCAAGCGGTGTAACGTCGGTGCGCGGTTCAAAAGCACCGGTCTGTCTTTTATAACGTTTTCAAGTATGCTCCACACCAGCGGATCGCCGGCTTCAAGCATCTTTCTGGACGCTTTCTGATGAACGTGTTTTTCTTTCAGCAATTCTCTTAAAACAAAGGGATGAAATAAACTGAGCGCCATCTGTTTGGGCAGACCGCACTGATTGAGTTTGAGGTCGGGGCCCACGACAATGACGGAACGTCCCGAATAATCCACGCGCTTGCCCAGAAGGTTCTGACGGAAACGGCCCTGCTTGCCGCGCAGCGCCTCTGAAAGTGATTTGAGCGGCCGGTTGTTGGCTCCGGCGACTATCGGATGCGGACGCGATTCGTTGTCGAACAACGCGTCGACGGCTTCCTGCAAAAGGCGCTTTTCGTTATTGATTATAACGGCGGGCGCGCGCAGCTGCATAGTATGTTTGAGACGATTATTACGGTTTATTATTCTGCGATAAAGATCGTTGAGGTCGCTGGAAGCGAAACGTCCGCCTTCCAGAGGAACAAGCGGCCTTAAATCGGGGGGAATCACGGGAAGGACGTTCATAACCATCCACTCGGGACGGATATTGGATCTCTTCAGGCCTTCAAGAACTCTGAGACGTTTTATGTGTCTGGAACGATCGGCTTCAGTCAGAAGATTGCCCGCTTTCTCTACGAGGTAATCCCTGCGCTCTTTTTTCTCTTTGCGTGATTTCAATTCGCGGAATATATTGGGGATTTTTCTTTTGGCGGCGGGATTGGCCCTGAAAAGTTCGACCAACTCTTCTTTACGCTTTTTCTCATTGTCGAGATCGTCCCACTTGAGCAGATATTCGTCTATCTCGTCGATTCTTACGCTTTTGAGTATCGCGCGTATGCCGTCAATTTCCTTGTCGAGATCTATTACTTCAAGAAGTTTGCGGACGGGGTCGGAACCGATGTCCGCTTTCAGACGCGAACCATAAATAGAATACAGTTCTTCGTACTCCGACGTGGATATAACTTCGCGCGCGGAGACGATTTTTTTGCCTTTTTCTTCGAGATCCTCAAGCACGACGTAGTGGGTAAAATAAACGACTTTTACCAGCGACTCCATCTTCATATTAAGGACAAGGCCTATTCTGGAAGGCGACTTCTTCAGAAACCAAATGTGACTGACGGGATAAGCAAGGTCTATGTGTCCGAATCTCTCGCGGCGATATTTTGATTCTATAACTTCCACGCCGCAACGGTCGCACACGACGCCTTTGTAGCGTATCGTTTTGTATTTGCCGCAATGACATTCAAGATTTCGCACCGGCCCGAATATTTTCTCGCAGAAAAGACCGTCGCGCTCCGGCTTAAAAGTGCGGTAATTGATGGTCTCGGGCTTCTTGACTTCCCCGTGCGACCACTCGTGTATCTGTTCCGGAGACGCCACGGAAAGCTTCATCGCGTCGAACTGGTTGAAATTGAGCACTGTCTTTTGTTTTTTCTTTGATTTTATGGGAAGCATGGTTATTATTTGGCCTCGGCCTTTTCGGTTGCCTTCGAAGGTTTGTCGCCTTTAGTCGCGTCTTTTTTATAGCTCAGCAAATCGACATTCACTCCCAGCGCTCTCATTTCCGAGACGAGCACTTTGAAAGATTCGGGCACGCCGGGTTTTATCGGCGGACGACCTTCCATAATCGCCTTGAACATCTTTTCGCGGCCTTCTTCGTCGTCGGATTTTATCGTCAGGAACTCCTGGAGCATGTGAGCGGCGCCATACGCCTCAAGCGCCCATACTTCCATTTCTCCCAAACGCTGTCCGCCCTGATGGGCCTTTCCGCCCAGGGGCTGCCTGGTCACCAGAGAATACGGGCCGGTGGAGCGGGCGTGCATCTTATCCTCGACAAGATGTATCAATTTTATTATATACATGTAACCGATGGTGACTTTTTCAAGGAACGGGTCGCCCGTGCGGCCGTCGTAAAGCGTTATGCGCAGATTCGCGTCGGGAAGATATTTGGCCGGAACGCCTTTTTTAATGAGGTCGTTTCTGACTTCTATAATTTCGTTCCTTACGTCTGCCTCGGTGGCGCCGCAGAATACCGGTGTCACCATGCGGGTCTGGCTCATATATCCGGCCCACCCGAGCATGGCCTCAAGCAACTGTCCCACATTCATTCGCGAGGGAATGGAGAGGGGCGAAAGAATAACGTCCACCGCCGTGCCGTCGGGCATGCGGGGCATATCCTCAAGCGGAACTATCTTTGAAATCACACCTTTGTTGCCGTGACGGCCGGCGAGTTTGTCTCCGACTTGCAGCCGGCGTTTCACGGCTACGTAAACTTTTACGACCTTGTTGACGGAAACACCCAAATCGTCGCCCTTTTTAAGATTTTCGCGTGACTTTTTATATTCGGCCTCTATACGGATCAAAAGTTCTTTCTCTATTTTGTCGATTTTCTTGGATTCTGTCTTCTTTGATTTTTTGCGGTACTCTTTCATCACTTCTTTGACGAAAGTCCGGCGCGCTTCGTGTTCCTGCTTTAAGAAATCGACCTGGGTTTCGTATTCTTTCTCGCTCATCTTTTCGCGACGGACAAAGAGGCGCGTGCCTATGACTTTGCCGGAAACTCCGGGCGGCACTTTGAGCGACGCGTCCTGCGTGGTCTCCGATTTCTGCCCGAACAGCGCCTTGATAAGCCGCTCTTCGGGGCCGACCTGCTGCTCGCCTTTGGGGGCGGTCTTGCCGACGAGGATATCTTCCTTTTCGACTTCCGCCCCTAATCTTATTATGCCGTTCTCGTCGAGCTGTTGAAGGTCTTCCGACGAAGGACCGGGTATGTCGCGCGTGATTTCCTCGGGAGCGCCTTTTGTTTCGCGCGCCTCGCAGGTATACTCCTGAATATGTATCGACGTAAGCGTATCTTCGCGGACGAGTTTCTCGGAAACTATTATGGCGTCCTCAAAGTTATAACCGTCCCACGGCATAAACGCAACCAGAAGATTTTTACCCAGAGCAAGTTGCCCCTCGGCGGTTGACATTCCGTCGGCCAAAACCTCGCCTGCGCGAATGCGGTCGCCCAGAGACACCAGCGGTATCTGGTTTATGCAAGTATCCTGGTTGGTGCGCTTATATTTTCTCAGTATGTATTCGTCGGATTCTTTCTCGTCGGTATAAATTATGATTCTCTCGGCGTCAACCCACACGACTTCGCCGGCGTTTTTGGCTATTACCATTACGCCTGAATCGCGCGCGACTTTTTCGTCTATGCCCGTGACCACCAGAGGCGCTTCCGTGGTCAGAAGAGGCACCGCCTGACGCTGCATGTTCGAGCCCATTAGGGCGCGGTTGGCGTCGTCGTGTTCCAGAAAAGGTATCAACCCGGCCGATACCGAAACAACCTGAAGAGGCGATACGTCGATGTAATCTATTTTATCGGGCGACACTTCGGGATAATCGTCGAAACGGCGGGTGATTATCTGCTGGTTGACAAGCTTGCCGTTTTTATCGGTGGGCTCGGTGGCCTGCGCGACGTAAAATTCGTCCTCGGCGTCGGCAGTAAGATACTTTATAGTGTCGGTTATGCGCCCTTTTTCGATCTTTCTGTACGGTGTTTCGAGCAAGCCATAATCGTTTACCCGCGAATACGCGGACAAAGAAACTATAAGACCTATATTCTCGCCTTCGGGAGTTTCTATCGGACAGATACGTCCGTAATGTGTATGATGAACGTCGCGCACCTCGAAACCGGCGCGTTTACGGTTCAAACCGCCGGGGCCCAGCGCGGAAAGACGTCGCTTGTTGGTAATCTCGGCCAACGGATTCGTCTGCTCCAAAAACTGCGAGAGCTGCCCGGTGGCGAAAAACTTTCTTATGTTGTTGGTAAACGGAACGGTATTAATCAGCGAGCGGGGAGTCATCTGGGATTTGTCTTTGGTGTTCAGATGCTCCTTGATATAACGCGCCATCTGTATCAGGCCGACTCTTATCTGATTTTCAAGCAACTCTCCCACGGGGCGGACTCTTCTGTTGCCCAGATGGTCGATATCGTCGGTGACTCCGGATATCTGGTTGGAAAGATTCATCAGATACTTAATCGCCGCGACTATGTCTTCTTTGGTAAGCGTGCGCCTGTCTTCCGAGGGAACCTTGAAATCCTTGGAATTCTTTTTCAGTTCTTCGAATATAGCCGAGAGTTTCTTGTTGATTTTATAACGTCCGACGCGAGTGAGGTCGTACCTGCGGGGCTTATCGCCGAATATCAAATCGTCGAGATATTTTTCGACGTGAGAGGGGACTATAAAGTCCTGGCTCTTCATTATTTTATATATGTAGTTAAGAGCTGTTTTTTTGTCTTTTGTGGGATCTTTTTTGAGAGTGAGTATGAAGGCGGGATTTCTGTGGACGAAAACGGATTTTATTTTATGCGCCTTGAAATTATCGAGTGTCTCTTTCCTGATGGAAAGGCGGTCCAGATTGGATCCTTCGCGCAATATCTCGGCCGCGTCCAAAAGCACTTCGCCGGTGGACGTATCCACCACGCTGCGGGAAAGAAACTTGCCCATTAAAACATCATCGTCGGCCTCGCCTAATCTGAGCTCTTCGTCGTCCTTGAAAAGATTGAGTGTTTCCTGGTTATTTTCGTATCCGAGAGCTCTCAGGAATATCGTGGCGAGCACCCTTTTGCGACGCTCGAGTTTAATGTAGAGAATATTATTTTGGTCGAACTCGACTTCAATCCACGCGCCGCGATACGGGATTATACGCCCGACATACATGGGCTTTCCGTATATGGATATCTTCTGTTCTTCGTCTTCCTCGAAAACTATTCCGGGCGAACGATGGATCTGGCTTACAACGACGCGCTCGTCCCCGTTTATCACGAAAGACGCAGTGTCGGTCATCAGAGGAAGATCGCCGAGATAAACTTCCTGTTCGGCTTTTTCCTTTATTCTGGCGCCGTCAACGGTCGTCAGACGGAACTTGGCGTAGAGAGGAGCGGCATAGGTCATGTCGCGCTCTTTGGCCTCGTCGGGAGTAACTTTGGGTTCTTTGAGTTCGTAGGATACGTAGTCAAGCCGGAGGGTGCCGTCGGCGTTCTCGATGGGAAATATTTCGTGGAATATCGCCGACAGGCCGCGAATGGCCCGGGACGACGAACCATCTTTTTCTATAAACCGGTCAAACGACTTTCTCTGAATTTCAAGAAGGGGCGGAATCTCGAGTATTGATTTGATCTTTGCGAAACTTTTCTTTTTAAGTTTCATGTTTTTTTGTCTATTTGTCCTTAAAAATTCCCGCTTGTTTCCCTGCCTGTCCCGTATCATTTCAGCGACTTTATAGCGGGCGCATTGCCATGCGCCGCAATTTGCCGTAACTGCGGGTCGTGTCCCGCCTCTTTGTGGCGGGATAGCAATCCCGCCCGCGTAAAAATCCAAGGAAAATGACCTCGGAGTTCGAGGGGAAACAAATAAAAATAAAGAAAAACTTACTTTAATTCGACGGTAGCGCCGGCTTCGGTCAGTTTTTTCTTAAGTTCTTCGGCCTGCTCTTTGTTCACGCCTTCTTTGACGGCCTTGGGAGCGGCTTCCACGAGATCTTTGGCCTCTTTGAGACCCAGACCAGTGATTTCTCTGACCACTTTTATGACCTGAATTTTGTTGGCTCCGGCAGCCGCCAGTACCACGTTGAATTCGGTCTTCTCTTCCTGTGCAGCAGCGCCGGTGGCGCCGGCAGCGGCGCCGGCAGCAGGAGCCGCGGCGAAAGAAGCAGCCGAGATGCCGAATTTCTCTTCCAAAGCTTTCACAAGCTCCGCAAGATCGAGCACAGTCATTTTGGATATGGCTTCGACCATTGCGTCTTTTCCGTTAAGATTACCGCTCATCTTGTTACCTCCGGTACAATTTTCCTTATGATTTTTTCAAGAACGCCCGGTCATTAAAACCGCGGCAGAATATTTATTTTGACAATGATTTCTGATGCAACACAAGAACAAAATTCCTGACGGGGGCGTTAAGTATCCCCAGAAGACCCGATACGGGGCTGCGCAGGACACCCGCCAACTGGGCAAGCAACACTTCGCGCGTCGGCAGTTGAGAATAGGCCGTAACTTCTTTGTCCGTGATGAGCTTTCCGTCGGCAACCGCGAAACGCAGTTTGATTTTCTGATTGCTTTTTGCAAAATCCGTTATGGCCTTGGACGCGGAAATAATATCCGTGGACCACAAAACCGCAAGAGGTCCCTTCAATTCCGCCGCGCAAGAGGCCGCGGGGCTTTTTGTTTTGGTAAGCGCCTGAGTGAGGAGATTGTTTTTGACGACTTCAAACTCGGGAGCCGAAGCCGACGAAGCCGTGCCTATTTTGAGGCGAAGGTTATCGAAATCAGCCACGGTCATACCATGATATTCGGCGAATATCATCATGGGATACTTCGCAAGCTTTTCGGACAATTCGGCGATAATTTTTGATTTCTGCTCTTTAGTTTTCATTTTTTTATTCCGTTAAAAGCCCACCGAGATTCCGATGGCTGCATATCTGACCGGCGCAAGTCCCGCTTCCACAAACAGCGACTCTTCCGGTCGAAAATTGATTTTAAGCCCGGCCGACAACGACGCCCTGTCGCGCATACCCGAGATTTTTTCGAAGACCGCGCGGTCGGCAAGCTCCGAATATATTCTGGCAACCTTAACGGACGTCCACGTCTCGTAAATGTCGCTCTTTTTGGAAAATGTCGCCGCGACCGAATATTCCGCAGTGGTGAACACCGCGTTAACGGACGACACTACGCCGTCGGCCTTCATGCTTTCCAACCTGGCGCGCGAAAAATCGGCCGAGTACGCTATCGTCACCGCCGGAGTAACCAAAGTCCCGGGCTGAACGACTTTCCTGAGCCCGAATCCTACGGCAGAGCTGTCTCCGCTTAAAACATTTTCACCGGATACCGTGGCCACGCCTAATTCCTGCGTGCCGGTAAATCCGGAAAAAACAAAATCCATCGCATCGGAAGGATTATAAACCGCCTGAGCGCCGACACCCGCCGTCCTGCGTGTAACTTCAAAAATCGTCTCGGACAAACTTTCATATTTGATGCCGCCGACATCAATCCGGTTTGCGCGAGTCGCCGTCAGCGAAAGTTCGTCGCCGCCGCTTGCGGCCCATACTCCGAGATTAACGCTTTTGGCCGATATCTGCGCCGGCGGAGAAAATATCCTCGATGCGGCAAACGCCGTTCGTACGGATAATGAAAAAATCGCGGCCGCGACGGCCGCGAATAACACAGCTGCGTTTGTTGCTTTCATATTTTGCCCGAAGTAAAACGCGGGGTAGCGCCCGTAAAATCCGGACGATATTCCCGGCGGGTATTCCCTCTCGGATTTCTCCGCTCTTCCGGCGGCACAATTCCCGGCGCCGACCTACTCTTGCCGTCCCTCTAGGAGACAACTACCATCGGCGCTGATGGGCTTAACTTCCGTGTTCGGAATGGGAACGGGTGTTGCCCCATCGCAGTAGACACCGGGAATTCTGCCGCCGTACTAAGCGGACTTCAACTGGAAGGTTTCCCTACAAGATATTGCAAAGGCGGCAATCCAAACAGCTACAAATTGAACCGGATTAAATGATGCGGTCAAGTCGAACGGACTATTAGTACGGGTTAGCTGCGACCGTTACCGGCCTTACACCTCCCGCCTATCAACCCGGTAGTATTCCGGGGTCCTTCAGGGAAATCTTATCTCGAGGCGAGTTTCTCGCTTAGATGCTTTCAGCGATTATCTCATCCGCACATGGCTACCCGACTAATGCCGCTGGCGCGACAGCCGGAACACCAGAGGTGCGTTCATCCCGGTCCTCTCGTACTAGGGACGACTCCTCTCAAATTTCCTACGCCCACGGTAGATAGAGACCGTACTGTCTCACGACGTACTGAACCCAGCTCACGTACCCCTTTAATTGGCGAACAGCCAAACCCTTGGGACCTGCTCCAGCCCCAGGATGGGATGAGCCGACATCGAGGTGCCAAACTCCGTCGTCGATATGGACTCTCGGACGGAATAAGCCTGTTATCCCCGGGGTAGCTTTTATTCGTTGAGCGATGCCGCTTCCATTCGCCGGCACCGGATCACTAGGTCCTGCTTTCGCACCTGCTTGGCTTGTTTGCCTCGCAGTTAAGCTCCTTTGTGCCCTTGCACTCTTTAAGGCCATTACTATTGGCCCTGAAGGAACCTTTGAACGCCTCCGTTACTCTTTAGGAGGCAACCGCCCCAGTTAAACTGCCCACCTAACCATGTCCCCGGCGTTGTGCGCCGAGTTAGAACCGCAGTGTTGAAAGGGTGGTATTTCACTGATCCCTCCGCCCCGACCGAAATCGGGGCATCAACGGGTCCCACCTATGCTACGCATCCAAAACCGTAATTCAAGATTAAGCTACAGTAAAGCTCCACGGGGTCTTTTCGTCTTACCGCAGGCAACCTGCGTCTTCACAGGTACCACAATTTCGCCGAGTCTCCTATTGAGACAGCGCTCTCTTTGTTACGCCATTCGTGCAGGTCGGAACTTACCCGACAAGGAATTTCGCTACCTTAGGACCGTTATAGTTACGGCCGCCGTCCCTTTGACCTTCCGGCACCGGGCAGGCGTCAGACCCTATACTTCATCTTGCGATTTCAGCAGAGTCCTGTGTTTTTGTTAAACAGTCACGAGAGCCACTTTACTGAGACCCATCTTGCGATGGGCACCCCTTCTTCCGAAGTTACGGGGCTATTTTGCCTAGTTCCTTAATAGGAGTTATCTCGCGCGCCTTAGCATATTATGCCAACCTACGTGTGTCCGTTTACGGTACGAGCGCGACGATGACTCAACGCGAGGGTTTTCTTGGCAGTGTGGTTGAACCGCTTCGCCCGTCTTGCGACGGACTCGTGCTCGAGCTTCGGGTTGACGCCGCGCGGATTTTCCTGCGCGGCAACCGTACACTCTTGAACCAAGTATTCCAACACTTGGCCGGTATACCCTCCTGCGTCACCTCTCGTTTGATAACGTCATCGACGCGGTTCCGGAATATTAACCGGATACCCTTCGACTACGCCTTTCGGCCTCGCCTTAGGATCGACTTACCCTGAGCAGACGAACTTTACTCAAGGAACCCTTAGGTTTACGGCGACAAGGATTCTCACCTTGTTTATCGCTACTTATTCCGACATCCTCACTTCTTACCGCTCCAGCGCTCCTTTCGGTACGCCTTCAATGCAGTAAGAACGCTTCCCTACCACGTCACTGCGATCTCTCGCAATGACATCCGCAATTTCGGTACCAAGCTTGAGCCCCGGGAATCTTAGGCGCGGAATCACTCGACTAGTGAGCTGTTACGCACTCTTTAAAGGATGGCTGCTTCTAAGCCAACCTCCTAGGTGTCTGAGTAACTCTACATCCTTTTCCACTTAGCTTGGATTTTGGGACCTTAATTGGCGGTCTGGGCTGTTCCCCTTTCGCACGTGAAGCTTATCCCTCACGAACTGACTCCAATAATATTCCCGCCGGTATTCGGAGTTTGGTTAAATTCGGAATCCGGGTTACGGACCCTACATTATCCAGTGCTCTACCCCCGACGGTTAAACTATCAGGCTAGCCCTAAAGCTATTTCGGGAAGAACCAGCTATCACCAAGTTCGATTGGCCTTTCACCCCTATCCCCAGCTCATGCAGAACCTTTTCAACGGTTAACGCTTCGAGCCTCCCTCCGAGATTAATCGGAGTTCACTCTGTCCAGGGATAGATCACTTGGCTTCGGGTCTGCCGACACAAACTTAATCGCCCTATTAGGACTCGCTTTCGCTATGGATCCGCACCCCGCTTTTGACGGGGCGCTTATCCGTGCTTGTGTCGAGCAACTCGCCGGATCATTCTTCAACAGGCACACCGTCACCCGTTACCAAGAGTAAACTCTTGGTCATAGGGCTTCGATTGCTTGTAAGTATATGGTTTCAGGTTCTTTTCACTCCCCTTCCGGGGTTCTTTTCGCCTTTCCCTCGCGGTACTGGTTCACTATCGGTCCGGGACTCATGTTTAGCCTTGGATGATGGTCCACCCGAATTCACACGGGATTACACGTGTCCCGCGTTACTTAGGAGACGCATCCGGAAAGCCGGCACTCTTTCGCCTACGGGACTATCACCCGCTATGGTTTCCCATTCCAGAAAATTCGGCTAAAGTGTCAGTTTTTTACTTTCCGCCCCGTCCATACACGGAGCCGACGCGTTCCTGTAACACCCCGAGAGCAACGAATATGGTCTTGACACTCTTGAGGTTTTGGCTGTTCCGCTTTCGCTCGCCGCTACTTACGGAATCTCTTGATTGATTTCTTTTCCTCCGGGTACTGAGATGTTTCACTTCCCCGGGTTGTCTTCCCGACTTTTGAGATCGGGATGTTGCGGGTTGTCCCCGCAACGGGTTTCCCCATTCGGAAATCGCCGGATCAAAGGTTGTTTGCACCTCCCCGACGCTTATCGCAGCTTACCACGTCCTTCTTCAACGGTCCCGGCCTAGGCATCCGCCATATACTTGTAATAGCTTGACCGCATCATTTAATCCTTCCCGGCCTTAGACATTTTTAACTATCCTCGGCAGGAAAATTAACGATGCTTCATTTAATACTTGGCATTTGTGGCTTGTTGTGGATTGCCTTTGCCTTACTTCTTGTAGGAGTTATCAAAGAACTCTTCCGTGGCGCGATTACTGACGCCGGAAAAATTTTATTTGGTGGAGATAGAGGGATTTGAACCCTCGACCTCCCCGTTGCAAACGGGGCGCTCTCCCAGCTGAGCTATATCCCCTAAATTTCAGGGATTATATCGTTATATTGATAGGATGCGAAACGAAACGTCTATCTTTATAATTCCCGATATTTCGAGAGCCCACCTGCTGTCTTGAATGGGCCTCGTTGGAATCGAACCAACCACCTCACCCTTATCAGGGGTGCGCTCTAACCAACTGAGCTAGAGGCCCGTGATTGGACTTTTCGCAGACGGCGGGCTGAGACGAAAAACTTAAAAGACATATATGGACAAGCACCATACGAAGGGCCATATCGACCGGCTTTTACACCGATCGATCATCTCCTTGAAAGGAGGTGATCCAGCCGCACCTTCCGGTACGGCTACCTTGTTACGACTTCACCCCAATCACCGACCATAACTTGGGTCCACCGAAGGTGGAACTTCTGTTACAGCCGACTTTCGTGGTGTGACGGGCGGTGTGTACAAGGCCCGGGAACGTATTCACCGCGACCTGCTGATTCGCGATTACTAGCGATTCCAACTTCACGAGGGCGAGTTGCAGCCCTCGATCTGAACTGGGGACGCTTTTCAGGGATTAGCTCCTCCTTGCGGAGTGGCAACCCGTTGTAGCGCCCATTGTAGCACGTGTGTGGCCCCGGACATAAAGGCCATGATGACTTGACGTCGTCCCCACCTTCCTCCACGTTATCCGCGGCAGTCTGAATTGAGTTCCCATGCATGACACATGGGCAACAATTCACAGGGGTTGCGCTCGTTGCGGGACTTAACCCAACACCTCACGGCACGAGCTGACGACAGCCATGCAGCACCTCTTTCGGCTCCCTTGCGGGTCATCCAATCTTTCGATCGTTTTACCACCGAGAGTTCAAGCCCGGGTAAGGTTCTTCGCGTTGCGTCGAATTAAACCACATGCTCCACCGCTTGTGCGGGCCCCCGTCAATTCCTTTCGTTAGCGTCGTCGCGGAAGGGGTTGATACCACCCACAACTAGTCCTCATCGTTTACAGCTAGGACTACCAGGGTATCTAATCCTGTTTGCTACCCTAGCTTTCGCATCTTAGCGTCAGTAATGGTCCAGTAACTTGCTTTCGCCATTGGTGTTCCTCCCGATATCTACGCATTTCACCGCTACACCGGGAATTCCAGTTACCTCTCCCATACTCAAGCCCGGAAGTATCCGTCGACGTTTTCCCGTTGAACGGGAGAATTTCACAACGGACTTTCCGGACCGCCTACATGCGCTTTACACCTAGTAAATCCGAGTAACATTAGCCACCTACGTCTTACCGCGGCTGCTGGCACGTAGTTAGCCGTGACTTATTCGTCAGGTACAATCATTTATTTTTTCCCTAACAAAAGGAGTTTACAATCCGAAGACCTTCATCCTCCACGCGGCGTCGCTGCGTCAGGCTTTCGCCCATTGCGCAAGATTCCCCACTGCTGCCTCCCGTAGGAGTCTGGACCGTGTCTCAGTTCCAGTGTGGCTGACCATCCTTTCAGACCAGCTACCCGTCATAGCCTTGGTGGGCCGTTACCTCACCAACTAGCTGATAGGACACAAACTTCTCCTTGAGCCCCTTGCGGGTTTGATCACGAAAACTTCCGTAAACGTGATGTTATGCGGTATTAACCCCGGTTTCCCGGGACTATTCCACACTCGAGGGTAAATTGTCTGTGCATTACTCACCCGTTTGCCGCTAGAACATTTATTGATGTAATCTCAAAATGTTCCCGCTCGACTTGCATGTGTTAGGCACGCCGCCAATGTTCACTCTGAGCCAGGATCAAACTCTCCAAAAATAATCAGGGACGGGTTTCATACGGAATTGCTTCCGTTATAAAACCGCTAACCCTTAAAATTTGGAGATTTTTGATGTCTCAAAAGAATGCTTCTCCTCGTTTCGGACGCCGACCGTTAAAGCCGGACACCCTGACGAGAGGGGTTGCATTCGAATACACCTTACTTCGACTCTTCGTTGGTGCTTGCCGATATATGTCTTTTTAAGTTTTCAAAGAGCGTTACGGCATAATCGCCGAAAAAATCGCTGTGCGTCCGTTAAAAGAACTTCCTAAAAAACAAAATTGGTAAAAAACATCCCTGGTCCCCCACTTTTTGACGTTTCATCTAAGTGGTGCGAAACGTAGTATTTACAGGATGTTGACGGCTATTGTACTAAATTAGAAAGGGCCTTGTCAATAGGTGCGAAAAAAATATTTTGCGAGGATTAACGCTTGGAGAATTGGAAGCGTTTGCGCGCCTTGGGTCTGCCGGGTTTTTTGCGCTCGACCATTCTGGCGTCCCGAGTGAGAAGTCCGGCTTTTTTGATCGTCGGCTTAAAATTCTCGTCGACTTTTACGAGGGCGCGGGCAATGGCGTGGCACACGGCGCCGGCCTGTCCGGTGAGTCCGCCGCCGTTGACAACAATGACGACATCGAATTTATCCGGAGCATCAATTACCTTGAAAGGTTTGTGGCAGGTGTCTATGTGGCGCGAGTGTCCGCCGAAATATTGCTCGATTGTTTTTCCGTTTATTATTATTTTGCCGGTGCCCTTTTCTATGGAGCAGGCCGCGACGGCATTTTTTCTGCTTCCGGCTGATTTAATTTTTGCGGTTGCGATACTCAATTTGATTCTCCTTTTATCTGCGCCTCGTGGGGATGCTCGGAGCCCGGATAAATTTTTACGCGGGTCAGCATGCGATCGCCGAGTTTGTTTTTGGGCAACATTCCCTTGACAGCAAGACGCACGGCCTCGGTAGGTTTCTCGATCATAAGTTTTTTGTACGGGGTATATTTGGCGCCGCCGAGGTAACCTGAATGTGTGAATTTTATTTTTTGGTCGAGTTTTTTGCCGGTCAGTTTAATGTCGGCTGCGTTGATCAATACTACACAGTCGCCGTTTTGTATGGAGGGGGTGTATCCCACTTTGTTCTTACCTATAAGTATGCCCGCGACTTCTGTGGCAAGGCGACCCAAAACCTTGTTTTTTGCGTCGATGAGATGCCACTTGGGCTTGACGTCGATTTGTTTAAGAAGCGTCGTTTTCATAGTCGTTGTCCTTAAAAATACGTACGGAGCGAATTTTTAGAGGGGAGTATTCTACTTTTTTTGGGAGGGGTTGTCAAATGGCAGGGCGAAAAGAAAAGACGTGAAGCGGGAAACGTAAAGGGTGAAGAGTAGTTTTCTTTTGACCCTTCACGCTTCACGTCTTTTACAGCGACGGGCAGAATGTGCCGGCTTACTGCGAAACGTTTATATCGTCGATATAAAACTTCGCGCCTGGCGAAGTAGAAAATCCCTCGGTGCGAAGTGTGAGCGTAGCGTTTTGCGAGGGAGTTCCGGCGTTTATCGTCAAGAGTTCCCATGCGTTCTCGGCGGATGACGTCGCCGATATGCTCGTCGGTGAAATGCCTTTTCCTGAAAGCGTGAGTTTCGGTTTCGTCGCAGAGCCGCCGTATTCGGTGTTGTAACGGATGTAGGCGGTGATGATTAGCGCGGAGCCTGATTTTACGGGGACTTCCCATTCCCAGACGGCATCTCCGACGAATCCGAAGGCGTTGGCGCCGGTTCGTGTCGGCTGGCTTTGGGCGGATTTTGATTGGAACGCGCCGGGCTTCGTGCGCCAGGAAATTATCGCAGAATTAGATGAACCCGCCGTGTTATACGCCTGAATGTAACGGGAGTATTCTTTGTTGCGCTTCAGACCGGTTTCGATCCAAAAAGTTGTGTCTGCTGTGCGCGTTGTGAGCAATCCGCCCGTCGAAGAATAAACTCTGAACTCGTCTTCCTGATAGTTGCCCGATGAGTTATCCTGCCAAGACCAAGTAATTTTATCGGATGAGTTCGACAATGCGGATGTTATAACCGACGCATTCGGCACGATGGCGGGCGCGAAAAAATTATCTATGTAAAAAGTATTTGAGGCGTCGGCGTTTACTATCTCGATTATTATTCTCTCTATCGCGTCTTTGTTCGCGTTGCTCACGGCTGAGATGTCCCAATCCACCGTCTGATTCCGCCGGAATCTCTGATGCCGATTTTAATGTTGCTTCCGGTTCTTGTGGAGCGGATGTCAAACTTGATTTGTGTGTAGTTGGTGAGGTTTATCGTCGGAGAAACTGTTCTGGTGAGGGTTTTGTTGAGGGAGGTGGTTACGGGCGCGGATGATTTTATTGCGTAAGAATCTTGGGTTTTTATGCTCGGTTCGGAGTATGCTATGAATGGTGCATATCTTACTATGACGATGCCGGAGCCGCCATTGCCGCCTTCACTACGTGAGCCACCGGCATTTCCATTTCCGCCGCCACCGCCACCGGTGTTTGCTACACCATTACCTGCTTTAGCAGTAGAAGCAACTAAACCACTTCCACCGCCGCCATTAGCACCAGAACCAGCGGAACCACCGGCATCATGTTTACCACCGCCACCGCCGCCAGCAAACCAGCCAGAGGGAGAACCAGCGTGCGTAAACTGAGCATAGTAAACACCCGCACCACCGTTGCCAGCAGTATTAGCATCTACATAGTTGCTGCCAGCGGCACCGGCACCGCCACCTCCGCCAGTTGGCCATGGATTAGTGTTGTATCCAATGCCGCCGTTATTACCTTGCCCACTTGTGCCAAGACCTTGTACAGAGTGGCTTGGTCCGCTATTACCGCCGCCAGATCCGCCATCAACCCACCCACTGGTGTTGTTATATGTATGAGATGCCCCCATACCACCACCAAGGGCAACTGTTAATCCAGAAAAAGAGGAATTGCCACCCTTTGAACCATTTGGCATACCGGTATAACCACCGGGGTTAAGAGAACCAGTACCACCAACACCGACAACTACAGAATATGCGCCTGTAGTTACAGCGAAACTATTCGAGTAAACTATCCCACCAGCACCGCCGCCGCCGCCAACCCAAGAACCACCACCGCCACCCCCCGCAACCACAAGCACTTCAATATTTCCACTACCGGCAGTAACTGTAAAAGTTCCGTTGCCCGTGAAAGTATGGATGCGGTAACCGCCGACTTCGGTTATTGTTCCGCCGGTGGCTGTAACTGAAGAATTGCTTACATAAGCGGCCTGCGCGGCGGCGGTGGTTGTGTATTCCATATAATCGAGTTCGAGAGGAGCGGCCAAAAGACGGGAAGCGAGAAGGGTGAAGAGTAAAGAGAAAAAGACAAGGACGGCGACGCGACGGAGGACGAAACCGCTATTGTCATTGCGAGCCCC
>PHAN01000025.1 GCA_002841695.1 Elusimicrobia bacterium HGW-Elusimicrobia-1
TGCTGTCCAACTGTGACCGAACAGACGCTTTTACTAATCACTATTCACTTCTTTTTATTTCACTGACCACTGCCTTTTGGCGGGGCCACGCCCCCGATAAATCGGGGTCTCGCAATGACGGGCGAGGAAAATCGGCGGGCGCGGTATGCCCCCGTGAGGGGCGGTGCTGCCTGTTAAAACCGTAATTATGCGCCGCAAACCGACGCGATCCTTTTTTTAGAAAGGAACTTCGTCGGAAGAAACAGGCGACGATGTTTCGTCGTCCGAAGCGGCGGAACCCGCGACCGAACCCGGCGCGGGCATTCTTTCGAGCGTCTGTATCTTATTGACGACTATCTCTATGGTAGTGCGCTTTTGTCCGTCTTTGGTTTCCCACTTGTTCGAGCGAAGAGAACCCTGCACGATTACGGGCGCGCCTTTCTTCAGGCGCGGTTTCCATCTTTCGGCGTACTCGCCCCAGATGACGGCGTCGATAAATGTCGCATCGTCCGTCCATTCGCCCTGTTTACTCTTTACGCGGCGATTGACCGCCAGAGACAAATTGCCTACCGCGGTTCCGCCGGACGTGGTTCTAAAGTCCGGGTCGGCTGTAAGACGCCCCGCGACTATTACTACGTTTACTTCGGGAAGCTTTAACTGTGCCACTTTCCCCTCCTTGTTATTATCGCGCCGGGGGCGACGTTATGCTTGTGCGCGTATTGTTTTAATTACACCGAAATACTTATATCCGCAACGCGGACGAATTATATGCGGCGCGGGAACTCTCGACGCTATTCGGGTTTTGCAACGGGCGCCGGTGCGGACACGGGCGACGATACCGGCTCCGGACGCGGACGGCGAGGCGCCGCGGGTTTAATCTTAGAAGGTTTTTCCTTGGCGACGGAAAGATGCCTTATTACCGCATCCGAAAGATGCAGGAAATTTTCCAGTTCAACCAATACCGCGGGTCCCGCTTTGTACTCCGCGTAAATGTAACATCCCTCGGAGCGTCCGTCGATGGGATATGAGAGTTTTTTGACGCCCTCGTTCTCAAGAAGAGACACGGTCGAGCCGTCTTTGGAAAGGATTTTTTTGACTTTGTCGATGAGGGTCTCTATCGCCTCGGGGGGTAGTTCCGGCGATAGAATGAGTGTGGTTTCGTAACTGTTCACTGCTTCCTCCTTTACGGGTTTCCCGCGGTAGCGGACACAAAGTCCGGACTCTTCGGGATAATCCTCGCCACCCGACGGGGGGCGAAGAAAAGGGTGTTATTACTTAAACAAGAAGCGCCGTAAGACGGCGCAACTACAATAACCGGCGGGATCACCTGTAGCCGCTACGCAAGGCGGGGCTCTACGTATTTCAGGGTAAATTTCAGGGCGTCGGCGGTTTATCTTCTATGAGTTCCACTGTGGCGCGTTTGCCGAGTTTTGCCGAGGCGGAGTTTACTATGGTTCTTATCGACTTTATTATTCTGCCTTCTTTGCCGATGATTTTTCCTCTGTCGGACTCGGCGACTCTCAACTCCATCACCGTTCCTTTCTCGCCGGCTACTTCTTTGACGTCAACCTGATCGGGATTGTCCACAAGAGCCTTGGCCATATAGATGACGAGGTCTTTCATCGGGTTCCTCCTCCAGTTGAAAATCATGATGTAAAACCGCCTTTCAGGGAGTTATTCAGGATTTCGCCAGATGAGTTTTAAGAATGCTCTTGGCCTTTTCCGTGGGTTTAGCGCCGACGGAGATCCAGTACTTAAGTTTTTCGTCGTCGACTTCGAGTTTTTTGGCGTTGTCGGCCTCGCGGGGATTGTAACGTCCCAGCAATGCGACGGGAGTGCCGTCTCTGCGGGAGTGTTCCTCCGCGACGACTATCCTAAAAAAAGGGGTGTTTTTTCTTCCGGTTCTGGAAAACTTTATCTTTAATGCCACGTTTATGCTCCTATCAGGCCCGATGAACTAACCTCTCGACTCTTCGTGACCGTCTGCTATTATAATTAAAATTGGGCTCTATGTCAAATCCGACGGAAGGCGGCCCGGAAAATCCTGCCGAATGCAACCGACGGCCCGACGGCGGCGCGGAAAATTGAATTACCCGCCACAAGCACCGAAGCGCCCGACGATACGGACTTTGAGGCGGTGGCCGCGTCTATCCCGCCGTCGACGGAGACAAGCGCGGACGGGTTAACCTCGTCGAGCAGAGCGCGGACTTTGCGGATTTTACCCGCTGAAGATTTTATAAACTTCTGCCCGCCGAAACCGGGCTCGACGCTCATTACAAGAACTATGTCGACCAGATGCGCCAGCGAATCGAGCGAGTGTGCCGGAGTTTCAGGTTTAATGGATATGCCGGCCAGGGCTCCGGCTTTTCTTGTCGCGGTCAGGAGCGCGGCAAGAGTGGCCCGGCTTTCACTTTCCAGATGAAATGTAACGGCGTCGGCTCCGGCCAAGAGAAAGTCACCCAGATACTTCGACGGCTTGGATATCATCAGATGGACGTCGAAGAAAAGTTTTGAGGCGTTTCGCAGGGATTTTATCACAGCCGGCCCGATGGTTATATTGGGAACAAAGTGACCGTCCATAACATCTATATGGAGCCACTTGGCGCCGGCGCGCTCCACGGAGCGGATTTCTTCGCCGAGACGCGAAAAGTCGGCCGATAATATCGACGGCGCCACTATCACCGCCGGCGACGGCCTCAGAGTTTTCGGACCGACGCGCTTCTTTTTAGTTTTCATCTTCCCGCCACCACGCTGACGACGGTTCCCGGCTCGACGATGGTATCGAACTCCGGCGTCTGCCTTATGACTTTTCCCACAAACTTAAAATTATCCTCAAAATTGTATTCCACCGTGGCGCCCGTCTCGCGCGCCCAGGCCTCCGCCTTCTCAACGCTCTGCGCTGTAAAATCGGGCAGAAGCACAACGTCCGCAGGAGGCGCTCCGCCCGAAATGACCAGGTTCACCACCGTTTCCTTTGATACCCGCGCGGCGGGCGGCGGAGATTGTTTTATGACGTAATCCGACGGATATTTCAGCGAATAGTTTTTTGTTATCTCTCCTAAAATAAGAGTCGCGGCGCGAATTTTTATTTCGGCCTGCCTGAGATTCTGCCCTTCCAGCGTCGGAACGAATACGCTTTCCGCGCCGACGGCGATGGTTACTCTTATTATTCTTCCCTCGCGCACTCTCATTGCAGCCGGAGGATTCTGCCGCACGATGACGCCGGTCGGCAGATTTTTGTCGAACTCCACGGCGACTTTGCGAAGACCCAGATTGAGCGGCTCCAAAAGCTCCAGCGTCTCGAAAAGCGTTTTTCCGACAACGTCGGGAACGTCGACTTCGCGGCGGGAGTGCACAAAAGATTCAAACGTCCAGTTGGCCAAAAGCCCCAGGAATACCGCGAAAATTACGCCGTAAATTATAAATCTGGTTTTTTTCATAATGGGTTTATTGAAAAATCCCGTCATTTATCATTACGCGGCAATCTCTCACCCGACGATGACAGCGAGATTGCTTCGTCGTTCATCAAGTAGGGGCGTATTGCAATACGCCCCTACAATTCCTCGCAATGACAGTCAAGAGGACTTTTTCAACAATTTCATAATGTTGCCCAAAGGGTCAAAAAAAATGTCAGACGCCCAACTGCCCGCACGCCGACGATATATCGCGCCCTTTGTTGGATCTTATTATAGTAAAAATGCCGCGCGAAACAAGATAATCGCGTGCCGCTTCAAGATCTTTTCCGTCGGGGGCGCGGAAATACGACGCCTCCGACGCCGCGCGGGAGTTTTCGTTGAACGGAATGAGATTTACCACAAACGCGGCGCGCTCGGATATGAACCTCAGCAGTATAAGCGCGAGTTCTTCGAGGCGTTTTGGAGTGTCGGTGACGCCCTTTATCATCACGCACTCGAAGGTCAGCCGCGTCCCCGACGAAACGGCATAGTCGCGGGCGGCTTCAAGAAGCGTGGCGACTTTCGAGGCGGCGCGGGGGATGAGTTTTTTCCTGAGGTCGTCGTCGGCCGCGTGAAGCGAAACGGCCAGCCGCACCTTGAAACCGTCGGCGGCGAGGCGGCGAATGCCGGTGATTATTCCTACGGTAGAAAGCGTGATATGTCGCTGCCCCAGCGCCGATTTGTCGGGCGAGCTGATGTCGGATATGGCGCCGGCGACGGATTCATAGTTCAGCAGCGGCTCGCCCTGCCCCATAAAAAGCACGCTCGTGATTTTGTTGCGCTCGCCGCCGCAACGGGCGACATAATCGCCCGCGGCCAGGAACGTCTCGGCGATTTCGCCCCGCGTAAGGTTGCGTTTGAGGCCTTCGCCCGAAGCGCAAAAAGCGCATCCCACGGCGCAGCCGGCCTGAGACGAAATACACACGCTTAAAGCGCCTTCGCGGGCGCCTTTAAGAATAACCGCGGGGAAAGACACTCCGTCGGAAGCGGCCATGTCTATGCGCACAGTGCCGTCGGAGGACACTTGGAGCGGGGCATGTTCGAGGGATGTCACGGTAAAATGTTCGCCGAGCTGCCGCCTGAACGCCGCAGACAGGTTGGCCATGGCTCCGAAATCGCGCGCGCCCTTTTTAAAAATCCAGTCGTATATCTGACGGCGACGGTACGGTTTCTCTCCGATGGATTTAAGGAAACCGTCGAGGTCCGAATCAGAAAGTGAAAGAATATGTTTCATAATAAGATAACAAAAACCGGAGGCGGCGCGCGAGGGACGTCGGCGCCGTCGATGAATCGCTCAGTGAATTATTTTTGGGACGGAGTACTTGGCTTCCGCGGCTTTTGAGGCCATTGCTTCCAGACGCCTGATTCTTTCCTCGACGGGAGGGTGCGTCGAAAAAAGCGCGAAAGCCGACTTTCCCCCGAACGGATGGACTATGTAAAGATGGTTGGTGACGGGACTTGGTTCCACGGAATTAAGCCGGATGCCCGCGGCGAGTTTTCGCAAAGCCGAGGCCAGAGCCATAGGGTCGCCGGACAACGCGGCGCCGGATTTGTCGGCGGAAAATTCGCGCGAGCGCGATATGGCCATCTGTATGAGCATTGCCGCAAGCGGAGCGAAAATCGCCATTATGAGCATTTCGCCGCCTCCCCGTCTGGTGTTGCGGCCGCCGCCGCGGCCTCCGAATATCATAGCCCACTGCGCCATTCTGGCCAGCATAAATATCGCGCCGGCAACGGTGGCCGCCACAGTGGATATGAGAGTGTCGCGGTTTCTTATGTGGGCAAGTTCGTGGGCCATAACGCCTTTCAATTCTTCGTCGGAAAGAAGAGAAACGATGCCGCGTGTCACGGCAACCGCCGCGTTCGAGGGATTTCTCCCCGTGGCAAAGGCGTTGGGCATTTGTGTCTCCATAACGTAAAGCTTGGGCAAAGGCATATTGTTCGATATGGCCAGACCGCTTAATATGCGCCGCACATTTTGGAGATCTCCGTCGGCCGCGGGTTTTGCGCCTGTGACGGCCAGAATCAACTTGTCCGAAAACCACCAGGCGAAAAAATTTATCGCCGCGGCGAAAATCAGCGCGATAATCATACCGTCGTTGCCGGCCAGACGCTGCCCGACGAGCACAAAAAGGGCCGTGAGCGCGAAAAGAAGAAGAAATGTTTTAATTGCGTTCATAATTAAGTTCGCTCCGTTTTGAGCAACTCTTCAAGCGCTCCGGAAAGCCGCGAAACGTCGACGCGGGTGTTGACGCAGGGTCCTTCCGGTTGGGAGTTTTCCACGGCCAGTACCCTGGCGGGCCATACGGCCGTTATGCCTTCGACGAGTTCGCGTTCGCACGCCACGGCAAGAATAATATCAGCGCCGGACTCTTCAACCCATTTTTTGGCCAGGCGCCCACCGGTGGCTACTTTTATGATTATACCATATTTTCCTTCGAGAGAAAGGATTCCGGCGACGTCGCATTTTCCGCAGGCGCGGCAGTTAAGAATATCGGAGGTTATTTTGTGCGGACAGGAATCCAGCTGCAAACAATGAGGAAGAAGAAGCAAAACGGAGGCGGCGCGTTTTCCGCGCAGCGAGTCGCAGGTAAGCTTGTTGTTGATCTCCACGACTTTGCGCTCTATGCACCCGCGCAGCGACGGCAGCAGACGACCCGCCAGATGGGCGGCGGGAAAGACGATATTTATAAATGCGCGGCGTTTCATTTTATGATTTCACCGAATCCACAAGGCGCGGCGCTATGTCGCCGGACGTCGACGACAACTCGGCGGCGAACTTTGAGTAACTTTCCAGCGCCGGATTGCCGTCCAGAACTGTTTCCAGCGCCGCCATAACGGATTTTTTATCGGGCGACACCGAAGCGGCGCCCGGCAAAACCGCGGCCGCAAGAGGAACATTTGACTTCTTCGATTTGTGTAAACGACATAAGATTTGACCGCCAAAGGCGCGCCGGCGCCCCGCATTTCTTCACATTATATATAAGTTTGAGTGTTTGGAAAAGGTCATTAAAAATTGTATACTCAAACCCGCTTTTTTGTAAAAATAATCGTCTCTATCCGGAGGTTCATTTTTTTATGGCCAAGTCAACGGTTTCAAAGAAGTCGCTGTCCGCCAAAGAAATAGGGGAGTTGCGCGCGAAGCATCTGCTTCCGTCGACGATGACTTATTTCACCGAGCCCCTCAACATAGTAAAGGGCGAAATGCAGTACGTTTACGACGACGCGGGTAAAAAGTATCTCGACGGTTTCTCCGCCGTGGTCACGATTTCCGTGGGTCACTGCCACCCCGACATAGTGCCCAAGATACAAGCGCAGGTGGCTTCGTTGCAGCACATGACGACGCTTTATTATCATCCCAACATCGCCCTCTACGCCAAGAAAATGGCGGAGGTCGCCAAGAACGCGAATCCGGCTCTGCAGGTTTCTTTCTTCACGAACGCAGGATGCGAAGCCAACGAATTGGCCGCGCTTCTTGCCAAAAACTATACCAAACAGATGGAGTTTGTGGCGCTCAGGCACTCGTTTCACGGACGCACGCTGATGGCAATGTCTCTTACGGGACAAAGCGCCTGGAGGCACTCGCTGCCTTACGTCTTCGGAGTGTATCACGCGCCGGCCGGCTACTGCTACCGTTGTCCGTTCGCTATGACGTATCCGGCCTGCGATATGGCCTGCGCCAAAGATATCGAGGGCGTGATAAAATATTCTTCGTCGGGCAAAATCGCCGGTTTCATAGCCGAGCCCATACAGGGTTTCGGAGGCGTGGTGGATCCGCCCAAGGAATATTTCAAAATCGCATATGACATCGTCAAAAAATACGGCGGCGTATTCATAGCCGACGAAGTGCAGACCGGCTTCGGCCGCACGGGCGATAAATTCTTCGGCATAGAGCAGTGGGGAGTAAAGCCCGACATAATAACCATGGCCAAAGGTATAGGAAACGGGGCTCCTTTGGGCGGAATAATCGCCACCGCGGACATTGCCGAATCTATGCGCGGAAAAGTCCATTTCAACACTTACGGCGGAAATCCCGTCTCGATGGCCGCGGGCCTCGGCGTGCTTGAAGCGATTGAAAAATATAATTACGCCCACAACGCGGCGGTCGTAGGAAAACACATGAAAGAGAAGTTGATGGAGCTTATGGGCCGCCACAAGATTATCGGAGACGTGCGCGGCAAAGGGCTTATGCTCGGCTTTGAGCTCGTCAAAGACAGAAAAACGAAAGAACCGGCGGCCAAAGAAACGCTGCGCATAATGGACCTTGCCAAAGAAAGAGGTCTTTTGGTCGGCAAAGGCGCCATGGCCGGCAACGTGATAAGGATAAAACCGCCTCTGTGCATTTCAAAAGACGACGCGGACTTTATCTACAAGGTGCTCGACGAGTGTCTGGGTATTGTGGAGAAAGAGTCGAAGTAAAAAAGGAGGTCACTTATGAGTTATATCGAGCAAAACCTCTCGGCTGGCGAACGGGTTATCCATCGCACCAAAATACATTGGGTAATATTTATATTGCCTTCCATCATCGCTGCCTTAGGTATGCTAAGTTTTACCGCAGGACGTGACGGTATAGGCGGTGGTATCTTTTTCCTGCTCATCTCTATTATACTTGGGGGCTTAAGATTCATAAATTATCAATACTCGGAGTTTGGTATAACAGATAAGAGAGTATTGATAAAAGTGGGTCTTATCCGCAGACAATCCCTTGAAACACTTCTCACAAAAATAGAAAGTATCCAAGTAAATCAGGGAATACTCGGGAGGGTTTTAAACTACGGAACCTTGATAATTAGGGGAACCGGAGGAACAGCGGGTAAGTACAATAATATATCAAATCCTTTCGAGTTCCGAAAAAAAGTTCAGGAACAAATCGACCTACGGCATAAACAATAGGTGGAATAAAGGGAAAAGAACGACATTGTATCGGGTTGGAAATACCCTCAACCGCTGAAACATAAAAAATATACAGGCGGCCTTTAAACGGGCTGCCTGTTTTTTTGTCGGCGGGTTCTATTTTATCACCGCAAACTTCTTCGTCAGCGTTACGTCGGGAAATCCCGCTTTTCTTGCGCGGATGTAATAGATGTAAACGCCGCTTGCGAGGCGTGTGGCGTCTATCGGCTGCTCATAATAACAGACGCCTTCCGAAGTTTTATATGCGCTCCCGTCGATACCGGCCTCGGCGATAA